>DBIH01000091.1 GCA_002296885.1 Flavobacterium sp. UBA807
TTCAAACCATCGTATCTATTCACAACGCCTGAATCATTAGCGTATTCATTATTAGGAGAGTTAACTGCTCCTTTAATTAACCGAAATGCAATTAAGGCCGAATTCAACAAAGCCAAAGCAGAGCAGCTTAAAGCGATGTACAACTACCAGAAAACCATTCTGAATGGTTATGTGGAAGTGTCGAATGAATTATCCAACATCAAAAATCTTGAGCAATTCTATGATTTGAAAAACAAGGAAGTACAATCGCTTACAACAGCTATTGAAGCATCGAATGAGTTGTTCAAATCATCACGTGTCGATTATTTCGAGGTATTGATGACGCAACGCGATGCGCTGGAATCAAAATTAGAATTGATTGAAGCCAAAAAAGAGCAATTTAATGCGGTCACTAATGTGTATAGGGCATTAGGCGGCGGCTGGAATTAAATTGAGTTTTTGTTTTTAGTTGGAAAAGAGGTCTTCGGACCTCTTTTCTTTTTTAGAAACCTTTATTTCTGATACTTTTTATTCTTTAATAAATAGGCCGAAGTCTGGTAGAATGAAATTGTTTCATTGACTAAATCATCCCTCAGGGTAGTCATCGGTTTTTCGTCGTAAAACAACTGAAAGCCGGGTTTCAGATTACTGTTAGGTTGTGGAGTCAGACCAAACTGCTTTACTTTCTTAACGGGAGAGATAATCGTGAGCACATTGTCTTTAATCAATCCCAAATCCTGATAGGTTGCCACAAAGGCTCTTGGTTTATAGTCAGCACTAAATACATTTTGCCCATAGAATTTACTTTCATAGCTGAAATGCAATAGCCCAAATAATGTTGGCATAATATCAATCTGCGACATTAAAATTGTTTCCTCTTTTGCGGGAACAAATCCCGGTGAATAGATAAATGCAGGAATATGGTATTTGTCCATAGGCAATTCCGTTTTCCCTGAACTTGAAGCGCAATGATCGGCAAGGATTACGAATACGGTATTCTTAAACCACGGTTGTTTTGACGCCATGGCAAAGAATTGCTTCAAAGCATAATCAGTATATTTCACTCCGCCATCTCTTGATTTTGCTTTGCCTGAAATATCAATCTTCCCTTCAGGATAAGTAAACGGTCGGTGATTGCTAACCGTCATGATATGATTGAAGAAAGGTTTGTTTTCTTTAGCTTCGGCATTCATTACTTTGATTGCCTTGTTGTACATATCTTCATCGCAAACACCCCAAATGTTGGAGAATGTAATCTCCTCCGGTGTAAATGTTTTTTTATCTACAATATCATAACCATTGCCTCCAAAGAAATCACCCATATTGTCAAAAAAGGCATCCCCTCCGTACATATACTTTACATTGTATCCTTTTTGTTTGAATATGTTTCCGGTAGAGAATTTGTTCTTGTTGTCTTTGCGTTTCACTACACTTTCGGCTGCACTTGGAGGCAAACACAAAGTAACTGCTTCAAGACCGCGAACCGTTCTGTTTCCAACAGCATAAAGATTCGTAAACTGCAGACTTTGCTGCGCTAAGGAATCGAGAAACGGAGTGATGTTCTTTTCGTTTCCATACGCTTTCATAAATTCGGCACTGTAACTTTCAATCGTAATCAGCACAACATTTTTATGAATTTCTGCTGAATCGCTTTTTATGGTTCGTAAAGTACTTTCATTCTTAATATCCGGCAATTGTTTTTGAAGCAACACAAAAGCTTCTGCATCGGGGATTGTTTTATAAAACTTGTGGAATTCCAGCTCATTATTCATAAATGCCACATAAAACTTATACATGCCATCCGCCTGCAATTCATTCGTAAAAACATTGGAAGACTTTTCCTGATTCGCCAAAAACGGAATGGCAAATAAGGAAACTATAAATAAAATGACATAAGCACCTAATCCTTTTATTTTCTCGGCAAACGAAGGGAGGTCGTTAAGAAAAGGTTTGGTGCGTTTTACAATAAAATAGGTCAGTAAAGCAGTTATCAATCCAACTCCAAGGAACAACGGAACAACCGGATACGATTCCATGATGTTTCCAATAACCGTATTGGTATACACCAGATAATCGACAGCAATGAAGTTGTAGCGTACGCCAAACTCATTCCAGAAGAAGAATTCGCTGATTGAATTCTGGACAATAATCAATACAAAAATGAATATGGCAATCCAGTATAACACGAATCGAATTTGATTTCGATACCTTGGCAGAAACAATAACAGTCCGAAGAGAATGGTTTTTAGCGCAATGAAACTAATCCCTATTTCGGGAAGTGAACCACCGTATTCATTCAGGATTGTATTAAAAAAGCTGACATAGCCCAATAACAAAAGTAAACCTCCAAAAATAACGTAACCATAGGGTTTTTCATATTTTGAATTGGATAGA
This sequence comes from Flavobacterium sp. UBA807, assembly GCA_002296885.1. Lineage (GTDB taxonomy): Bacteria > Bacteroidota > Bacteroidia > Flavobacteriales > Flavobacteriaceae > Flavobacterium. Next base: position 2,374 of record DBIH01000091.1, read on the forward strand.
AATAATAAATACAGCCACAAGAAAGCACTTGCAACCATAAATACAAAGACATCAGAAAGCATCCCGAAGCCAAATATTTTAACGATTTCCATCAGGCCAAAACCCGATTGCGTAATCGGATGAAAGATTAGTACAATCCTCAGGATAACATTAACAACAATAAAGAGCACTAAAAGGTTAATGAACGGGGAATATTTTTTAAAATAATGCATGGATGTCTTAATTTTTATGCTGCAAATTAGTTAATTCTGTTTAAAATACAATCAGACTGCTTTTATCACATAAGTGACTACTCCCCAAACAATAAACTGATTGTCTTCGTTAATTTTGATAAGTTGGTAGGAATCATTTTCGGGAGTTAGATACAAGCCATCTTCTTTGATGCTGATGCGCTTTACGGTAAATTCGCCATCAATACAGCACACGGCAATTTTATTATCTGTAGGTTCAAGACTTCGGTCGATGACCATAATATCGCCATTGTCTATTCCAGCGCCCGTCATCGAATTTCCACTGGCTTTGGCATAAAAAGTTGCCAAATGATTTTTTATTAGAACCTTGTCAAGGCTTATCGTATCGCCTTCAAAATCGGCTGCCGGCGAAGGGAATCCCGCCTTGATATCTCCAACAAAAGGAAATTCCCGATTGTTTTCTAAATCGGGATTAAAGAATGTGATGTTGTTGTTTATTAACATTTAATTTCTAAGATTTCGTTGAAGTCGGTCGTGCGTTTTTTAGACAAAAAGTCCTGTTTCATTTTCCAGGTGTGCTGCAAATCCTGATTGCCCAGCCGTATTTTGCGTTCGCCGGTTTTTGCATGGAATTTATCAATGACCTGCATCAGTTTTAAGTGTTTCGGATTTTCATCTTCAAACAAATGGAACTGCTTTTGGTTTGCCGGGATGATTCCCGTTACGATAACGCCTGCTTTAGAGTAACGTTCTCCTTCTTCATAAAGTTTTTTCAAGAGCGTAACCGCCGCATTGCTTATCGTCAGGGTCGAATTGGTCGCAAAAGGAAGTGTTACCATCTCACTGGAATACATCCGGCGTCTTCTATCTTCAAAGTTTTCTGCTTTAATCAAAAGCACAATAATGCTATTGCAGCAGGAATTCTGTTTTCGCAGTTTTTCGGCGCAGACCGAAGCAAATGTAGAAACGCGTTCTTTAATTTCATTAAAATCAGTAAGCTTGTTTTTAAACATTCGGGTGATGGCAATACTCTTTTTGTCTTCCGTTGGATCGTCAAGTTTTAACATCGATTTCCCTTCTAATTCCATTTTCAGGCGAAGGCCTGTAACGCCCATTACCATCTTGATAAAGCCCTCGTGTTGTGGCAAAGTAAAATCGTAAGCGCTGTTAATATTCTTCGCTTTCATTTTCTTTTTCAGGCGGAAACCAATGCCCCAAACTTCTTCAATTTTTGTCCATTTCAATGCTTTAATGCGTTTTTCTTCGGTATCGATAACGTGAACGCCTTTGGTTTGTTCAGGAAACTTCCGGGCAATTTTATTGGCAACTTTAGATAAGGCTTTCGTCTCTGCAATACCAACACAAACCGGAATGCTGAGCCATTTCATGATGCGGGTTTTCATTTGGATTCCGTAATCGTGAAAATCATCTACAATCACGCCATCAAAATTCATAAACGCTTCATCAATGCTGTACGGTTCGACATGTGGTGTAAAACCTTCGAGGATTTTCATTACACGATGACTCAAATCACCATATAAAGGATAATTAGACGAAAAAACATGAATGCCTTTTTCTTTTAATTCCTTACGCACTTTAAATTCGGGCGCCCCCATCGGAATGCCCAAAGCTTTTGCTTCATCACTTCGCGAAATGATGCAGCCGTCATTATTGGATAAAATGACAATCGGTTTTCCAACCAGTTTGGGCTGAAAAACGCGCTCGCAGGAAGCGTAAAAGTTATTGCAATCGACTAAAGCATACATGTTGTAAATTTAAGGAATATTGAAAGTGCTTTTTAAGTTCTGTTGATAAATAAAACTTCTCTTTATCATTCCTGCGAATGTGGGAATGACAAAAAATGACAATAAAAAACCCGTCGAAGTTTCTTTTGACGGGTTTAGTATTTTCGAAAATAAATGAATTAAAACTCATTCAGCATCTTAGAAATCTCATCTAATTTTGGTGTCAGGATAACTTCAATCCTACGGTTTTTCGCTTTGCCTTCCGGAGAATCATTGCTCATAATTGGAGCATATTCGCCACGACCGGCTGCCGTTAGGTTTTGCTTTCTGATACCGCCGTTTTCGGCTAAGATATTTACGATAGCGGTGGCTCTTTTGGTAGATAAATCCCAGTTGTTTTCAATTCCGCCACCAATATTTCCTAAGATTTTATCGTTATCGGTATGTCCTTCAATCAACACGGTAATATCCGGATTTTGTGCCAGTACTTTTCCGAGCTCAACAACAGCGCTTCTTCCTTCAGAACCCACAGCCCAGCTTCCGGTTTGGAACAACAATTTGTTTTCCATTGAAACGTAGACTTTTCCATTCTTTTGATAAACCGTCAGCCCTTTTCCTTCAAAGGCATTCAATGCTTTTGACAAGGCGTCTTTCAGTTTTTTCATGGCTGCATCTTTTGCCGCAATCATACTTTCCAACTCGTTTAGGCGTTTAGTGTTTGACGCCAATTCGCTGTTCAGTTTATTCAATCGATCCTGCTCCGCTGCCAGTGCTTTTTCTTTAGCATCTAACTGTGCCAGCAAATCACGGTTTTTAGCCATATTAGCTTCCAGAGCATCGTTGCTGTTTTTTTCAAGAGCAGCATACGAATCCTGCAACGCTTTTAAATTGTTGTTCGTTGCGGTACAATCGGCTTCAAGTTTGGCTTTGTCGGCTTTGAGTCTGTCCAATTCGGCAATGAGTGATTTATTTACCGAATCAAATTCGGCGTTGGCTTTGTGAAGCTCATCGTTCTCGTCTTCCAAAAAACGATTTTCTTTCTTTAAATCGGTGTATTTATTTTCCAAATCATTGTAGATTTTCTTAGACACGCACGAAGTCATCAAACTTAATATTGTCAAGCAAAAAATTATTCTTTTTATCATATTTCTTTTCTCTATGTTCTATATTCTATTTTCTTTCTTTTCAATCAATTTCTACTAAAATTGGGCAATGGTCTGAATGTTTGGCTTCGGGTAAAATCACCGCTCTGCTCATTCGGTCTTTCAGGTTTTCACTCACCAGATTGTAATCAATACGCCAACCTTTATTATTGCCTCTTGCTCCGGCTCGATAACTCCACCAACTGTAATTATGAGGTTCCTTATTGAAATGGCGGAAGCTGTCAATGAATCCCGATTTCATAAACTTATCAAGCCACGCACGCTCCTCAGGTAAAAACCCTGAAACGGTTGCATTTCGGATTGGATCATGAATATCAATCGCCTCATGACATATATTATAATCGCCACAAATAATCAGATTCGGAATGGTCTTTTTCAATTCGTTGATGTAATTCTGAAAATCATCCATGTATTTGAATTTGTGGTCTAAACGGTCCAGATTTGTTCCCGATGGCAAATACAAACTCATTACCGAAACGTTATCAAAGTCAGCCCTGAGGTTTCTGCCTTCAAAATCCATGTGGGCGATTTCGGTTCCGTAAACAACATTGTTAGGTTTGATTTTGGACAAAATGGCTACGCCGCTATAGCCTTTTTTTTGTGCTGAAAAGTAGTATTGATACGGATATCCTGCAGCTGTAATTTCTTCGGTTGGAACCTGATCTTCGGTTGCTTTTATCTCCTGAAGGCAAATCACATCTGGGTTCGCCTGCTGTATCCAATTTAAAAATCCTTTGGCAATTGCTGCCCGGATTCCGTTTACGTTATAAGAAATAATTCTCATCGATGTTAATAAGTGTTTTCCCAAATGTAACACATTTAAAATCCAAAAAACAATAATAAAATTTAAGTTGCCCACAGTGATTTCAACATTTTGTTTATCCTATTTCAGCAGAATTGCTATCTTTGTTTCGTGCTCAAAAAAACTATTTAAATGGGTTTAGTTACCGCCAAAGAAGTTGCAAAAGCAATAAAAGCCGACAAGTACGGAGTCTTCGGAACTTTTTCTGGCTGGCTGCTGATGAAGGCTCTAAAGATTTCTACACTAAATAAAATCTACGACCGAAATAAGCATTTGAGCGAAATAGAATTTCTGAATGCTATCCTGGACGAGTTCCAAATCAAATTTGAAATTCCTGAAGAAGATTTTAAACGCTTACCAAAAGATGGGGCATACATAACAATTTCCAACCATCCGTTGGGCGGAATTGACGGCATTCTTCTATTGAAGTTGATGCTTGAAAAAGAACCCGATTTTAAGATTATTGCCAATTTCCTTCTGCATCGCATTGAGCCGATGAAACAATATATCATGCCGGTAAATCCTTTTGAAACCCATAAGGATGCTAAGTCGAGCGTGATTGGGATTAAGGAAACATTACGTCATTTGAGTGATGGGAAACCATTGGGAATGTTCCCCGCCGGCGAAGTTTCGACGTATAAAGATGGGCAAATCATAGTAGATAAAGACTGGGAAGAAGGCGCTATCAAAGTAATCCGTAAAGCTCAGGTTCCGGTGGTGCCGATATATTTTCATGCCAAGAACAGTCGTTTTTTTTATCTTTTATCAAAAATAAGTCCTACGTTAAGAACGGCAAAACTGCCTTCGGAATTACTTACGCAGAAAGACCGTGTTATTAAGGTTCGTATAGGAAAGCCGATATCAGTTGCCGAGCAAAACGAGCATGTAAGTATTGAGGAATATTCAGAGTTTTTGAGAAAGAAAACCTATATGCTGGCGAATTCCTTCAACAAGGAAAATAACATTTTTGATCCGAGAAACCTCAACCTCGATTTAAAAACGCCAAAAAGCCCTAAGCAGATTGTAAAACCAGCCAATCACGATAAGATTTTAGAAGAAATTGCGGCGTTAAGAGACAGTGATTATCGTTTGCTGCAAAGCAAAAACTATATGGTGTTTTTGGTTCCGGCTGAAAATATTCCGAATGTTCTACACGAAATAGGACGTTTGCGTGAAATAACTTTTAGGTCTGTTGGCGAAGGAACTAATGAATCGATTGACCTTGACCGATGTGATTCGTATTACCATCACATGTTTTTGTGGGATGAAGAAACACAGCAAATTGCCGGTGCTTACCGAATGGGATTGGGCTCGGAGATTTTCCCGAAATATGGCATAGAAGGATTTTATCTTCAGGACTTATTTAGGTTTGAGCCCGAATTATACGGAATGATGGAGCAATCCATAGAAATGGGAAGGGCATTCATTGTTAATGAATATCAACAAAAACCAATGCCGTTGTTCCTGCTTTGGAAAGGAATTGTGCATACCACATTGCGTTATCCGGAGCACAAATTCCTGATTGGTGGTGTGAGTATCAGTAATCAGTTTACCGAATTTTCAAAATCGCTGATGATTGAGTTCATGAAGTCGCATTATTATGATCCTTATGTGGCGCAATACATTCACCCTAAAAAGGAATTTAAGGTAAAGCTTAAAGATGCCGATAAGGATTTCGTATTCAGTGAAACCGAAGCCGATTTGAATAAATTCGATAAGATTATTGACGAAGTAGAACCGGGAACTTTGCGTTTACCGGTTTTAATCAAGAAATACATAAAGCAAAACGCGCGTGTCGTTGCCTTCAACGTCGACCCAATGTTCAACAATGCCGTTGATGGTTTGATGTATATCCGAATTGCGGATTTACCCGAAAGTACCGTAAAGCCTGTTATGGAAGAATTCCAGGCTGAACTCGAACGCAAAGAAAAAAATTATAAATAAAAAAGCCCTGAATTTATCAGGGCTTTTTTTATTACTCTTTACCAACAAGTTCTTTAAAATTATTCCAGTCTTTTTCAGAAAGAGTCTGTTTGTTTTTTATATCCTTGCCTTTGATATATTCCAGGATATATTTGGCGCGTTCCTCCGATTCCGGATGATCGGCTATCCAATACATGCTTTTACTAATCTGGCTGTCCTGCGCCATCTGATACATAAAATCCGCCATTGGTCTTGGATTGATATCGGCTTCCATCATATATTTCACACTGGTAATATCGGCTTCTTTTTCAAGTGATCGGTCATAAGCTGAAGAGCTAAGCGTTTTGAGAATCTCTCGTGCCATCTGACCACCTTTTGAACCGCCTGCCGCAGTTAGCAATACCGAATAACCAATTTCCTTAGATAGTTTTTTCATGACATGGTTTCTTTCGATATGAGCAATCTCATGTCCTAAAACTCCCTGAAGTGCTTCCTGTTTTTTGCAGTCTTCAATCAATCCTGTGTAAACGACCAAATGATTGTTTGGCAATGCAAAAGCATTGATTTCATCCTTTTTTATGATGTGGACTTTGAGCGAATCCTGATCGATATTATTGGCATCACATAATGGTTTCAGTAATTTGTCCAGTGATTTTGTAATGGTGTCGTTATATACAATATCTTCGGTATCCTCCAATTGATTCCAAATCATATCACCCAGTTTGTGCTCCATATTCTGGGTTCTTTCCTTCACTTTAAAAAGCTTCATAAAGTCGATTTGGGAAAAACCAAACCAAATCAGGAAAAAAGTTCCTACTATAGCTATTGCCTGTAATACAATTTTTTTCATGACTATTTTCTGCAGATTAAGTTAGTAAGGTTTCCAAAGAATATAAACTGAATATGTTTGCCTTTTCGGACCTGAGTCGCAGCATAAATCGTTTGGAAAATCTCAAAAAGGTTGAATAAGATTACCGTAAAAATGTATGCGAAATATTGGTTGCTTACCTTTTCTGATGTAAAGAGAATAGACATTGTCCACCAAAAACTCGCACTATTGATTCCCAATAAAGCCAACTGTGAAAACAAGGCCTGAGTACAATGCCAACGCACAAAATAGGTGCCTTTTCTATTAGCAAGATAAAAGAAGAATGTTGCCAGTAAATTAATAATCGGCAATGGCAATCCGGCGATAAGTGCTACCAAAGACATCAAATAACTATTCGATGCTTTTTCGCGTTCGTGTTCGCCCGGTCTGTAGGCAAAAGTTGTTTCCTGTATCATAAATGTTTGTATATATTCCAAATCCAGTTAAGAAGCACTAATGCTATTAAAATCACAGCAAGCCATGGTTTTCTAATAGTTGCTTCTATTTTTTTATACCATCTGAAAAAAGTTTCCTTTTTTAAAATAATGTCTGTCAGTACCCAAATGGGGAAGACTGTCATAATAATGGCAACTATTATCCCGAACGGATTCAGAAGAATGGATTCTTTTATTCTTCCCTGCAACAGCAATCTAACTGCTCGGGTAGTGCCGCAGGATGGACAAGGATACCCTGTCACATTTTTAATGATACAAAACCGTAATGTCTCATTTTGTGAGCTGTACTGTCTATAAAAAAGATAAATAAATCCAGCGAAGCAAGCTATAAGCAACAAGGAGTATAACTTATTTCGGGTCATCTATTAATAGAATGTATTTTGGAATGTTTCCATGTTTTTTTCGCGGGTAGCACCCATAATCATGAACCAATCAATAATTGTCCATATCATAAATCCACCACAAGTTAAAAGCTTTCCAATTCCCATTCCGGTATCACCAATCATGAAACGGTCAATTCCTAATTGCCCTCCGAGTAAGGATACGATCAATGAATCAGATGGGTCTTTAAATTGCATCGTAACTACTAATCCCCATTTTGAATCATCTAAGGTTAATAGTTTTTCCCTAACGGCATTTAAATGATGACTTTCGAAATATTTTGCATTTATCATCATAAACGTGTCAACTTTTTGTGCATCCATAATACTTTTGGTTTTATTGGTTTTGTTTTTGTTTGATTTTATTCGCCTAAAATATAAAAAATATAAGAAAGCGCTATCTTTCTATTGCTGATTTGTGTCTTTTCTAAAAAATATCGTTACAGCCAAAAGCAATAGGATTCCTTCTACAGTAAAGAAGAACATAGGATTGAAAAACTCCTGTGCAATATAACTGCAGCCCAAGCCAAAGGCTATTAATCCAATACTCAACAGCAACACCTGAAGCCTTGCCAAATAATTTCCGTTTTTTATTGGCTTTGCCAGAAACAACATCCACACTCCGGTTAGCAACATCATTATTGAAGAATAAATCCAAATCATCTGCATTCCCATGGAAGCTTCGCCATTGATTTCGCCTTTCCGAATATGTTCCAAAATGGCAGGATAACCCATAAAAGCATGAGGAATAAATTGTAGGCAGGTCAATACGCCAACAATCAAAACTAAAACATAACTAATCCTGTTCATATAACTTTATGATTTTATCCACAATAGTCTGCGCCAGCTTTTGATGGCTTTCAAAGGTCCAGCCGGCAATATGTGGGGTTAATAAAACATTTTCTGCTTGTAATAAATATTCAAAAGCCTTTGGTTTTTCGTCCCTCGCCTCTGCTCGGGATGACACAAAAAGATTTTCAAAAGACAGTTTTTCATACTCCAAGACATCTAATCCTGCACCAAGAATTTTTTCTGATTTCAAAGCTTCAACCAAATCATCAGTCACTACATTTTTCCCTCTTGACGTATTGATGAACCAAAAAGGTTTGGCAAACGAATTGATGAAATTCGAATTAATCATTTTGTCTGTTAACGTTGTCCAAGGAATATGAAGACTTAAAACATCGGCTTTAGCTTGTAATTCGGGCAAAGAAACCTGTCTTGCGTTTTCGTCACCAACATTGGAAAGAATATCATAGCACAAAACTTCAACGTCAAATCCGCGTAATTTTTTGGCAAATGATTTTCCCATATTGCCATAACCAATCAGTCCGACGGTTTTGCCTTCGAGTTCATGACCACGATTCCCTTCGCGAACCCAATGCCCTTCACGGACTAATTTATCAGCCCGATTCAGTTTGTTCATTAATGATAAAAGCATTCCCAAAGCATGTTCGCCAACCGCATTTCGGTTGCCTTCCGGAGCAGCTATGAGATGAATGTTTTTGGATGCTGCATAATCGCAGTCGATGCTTTCCAAACCTGCACCAACGCGTGCAATGAATTTCAGGTTTGTAGCTTTATCAATAAATTCCTTGTCAATCTTAAATCGACTGCGGATAACAATGCCTTGGTAGTTGTGGATTTTAGTTTCGATTACTGTTTTTGAAGAATCAAAATCGGCTTCATTCTGAAACTCTGCTTTTTCCAATTGTTCCCATAACAACGGGTGATTGCTATCGATGTGAAGGATTTTGACGTCTTTATTCGACATAGTTTTGTGTTGAAAAAGTAAAGATAGCATTTATTGAAACAGAATAAAAAAAGCCATCCTGTTTTTCAACGGGATGGCCAAGTTTTGTTTGATTTTGTATGGCGTATAGTTGGTTATTTTTTCAGTACTTCAATGACTGTTCCAAGCAATACATTAGCGCCTAATGCTAAATCTTCATACGAAGAATATTCCAGTGGATTGTGGCTGATACCATCTTTGCAACGAACGAAAATCATTCCGTAATCACAAACATACGACAAAGTAAGCGCATCATGGAATGGCCCGCTCATTAATTCGGGCGCGTCAAGATTAAGTTTTTCACATTCGCCGTGAATGATTTCCTTAATCCAATCGGCACAATAACGCGGTTCGCTTTTGGTGTCTTCCGAAATGGAATATGTTAAACTGTGTTTCTTTGTAATAACTTCTATTTTGTCGCGAAGTTGTTTTTCGTAACGGTTTCTTCTATCCAAATCGATATCGCGCAAATCGACTGTCATCGTAACTTCTTCGGCGATGATGTTTCGCGATGCCGGAAAGACATTGAGTGTTCCAACAGTTCCCACGGTTGGATTTCCCGGAACCTGAGTTGCAATTTCGTTTAAGGCGATGATAATTTCAGCGGCACCAACCATGGCATCTTTTCTGATTGGCATGGGTACAGAACCTGCATGACCCGCCATTCCTTTAAGTTTAACCGTCCACCAAAGTGGCCCCGAAATTCCAGAAACAACTCCGATGGGTTTGTGCGCTATATCCAAAACCGGTCCTTGCTCGATATGCAGTTCGAGGAAGCAGAAAATGCTTCCCGGTTTGTATTCTGATTCTTTGAATTTGGTAATGTCGCAACCGAAATCTTTCAATGCCTGTTCACGTGTGATTCCGTCCTGATCTTTACGTTGCAATTCGCCTTCTTCGAGCTTGCCCAAGATTCCGCGTGAACCGAAAAGTCCTTTGTTGAAACGCCATCCTTCTTCATCGGCAAACGAAATAACTTCTATGCTTCTTTCAGGAACTACTCCGTTTTCGTGCAAAGTGCGCACGACTTCAATTGCGCATAATACTCCGGCTACACCATCAAATCGTCCGCCATAAGGTTGTGAATCGAGGTGGGAGCCCATCATTAAAACGGGTAAGTCCGGATTTTTGCCTTCGAGTCTTCCGATTAGGTTTCCGAAATTATCAATGCGGACCGACATTCCGGCATCTTTCATCCAAGAAGTGGCAATTTCGAAACCTTGTTTTTCAAGTTGGGTATGCGCCGGACGACAGGTTCCGGTTTCGCCGATTTTCCCGATTTCACTCATTGCTTCGAAATAAGATTGAAGCCTTGACGCGTTTATTTTCATGTATTATATCTTTATGTTTAAACAGCGTGAGGGATTGCAGTGGAAATCCTTTTTTGTTTGTAAAAAGCCCTTCGACTGCGCTCAGGGTGACAAACAAAAAAGATTGCAACGCAAAGCCCGACCCGTCTCGTTGCTTAAACGAGACGGGGTCACGCCCAAAAAATTTTAGTGATCGTTTAACGGACGCCCTTCTCTTTGCCAGTCTTTCCAGTTTACGTATTCAGGAGCCACACGGTGCTCTTCCATCGTGATGCATCCGTCAACCGGGCAAACGAGTTTACACAAGTTACAACCTACACATTCTTCCTCATTTACCGTGTAATTATTGTATGGATTTCCACGCTCAATATTGATGGATTGGTGTGAGGTGTCTTCGCAGGCAATGAAACACAATCCACAGTGAATACATTTTTCCTGATCGATGTTAGCGATGTGATGGTAATTGATATCGAGATCTTCCCAATGTGTGATTTTCTCTACTGATTTCCCGATGAAGTCGGTAGTTTTCTGGAAACCTTTTTCGTCCATCCAGTTGCTTAAGCCTTCGCACATGTCTTCTACGATTCGGAAACCGTGGTTCATGGCAGCGGTACAAACCTGAACGGAAGTCGCACCCAAAAGCATGAACTCGACTGCGTCTTTCCAGGTGCTGACACCGCCAATTCCAGAAATAGGAACTTTTGCCGTCAATGGATCCTGAGCAATTGTCGTCAACATTTTTAGTGCGATTGGTTTGACTGCAGGACCACAATATCCACCAAAAACACTTTGCCCGGCTACGTAAGGATTCGGCACCAAAGTATCTAAATCGACTCCGGTTACGCTCTGGATAGTGTTAATCAAACTCAATGCATTGGTTCCTGCTTCAACAGCTGCACGTCCGGTTGGTACTACCGAATGTACATTTGGCGTAAGCTTTGTGATTACAGGGATTGTAGCTTTTTCCATCACCCATTCTACCACCATTTTGGCAATTTCCGGGTCTTGTCCAACGGCTGCTCCCATTCCACGCTCAGTCATTCCGTGAGGGCAGCCGAAATTTAATTCGAATCCCATGGCTCCGGCATCTTCTGCTTTTTTAATCAGTTCGTGCCAGGATTTACGGTCGTTGTCAGCCATCAGCGAAACAATCATTGCACGGTCGGGGAACATTTTTACCACTTCGGTAATTTCGCGTAAGTTGATTTCCAATGGACGGTCGCTGATAAGCTCAATATTGTTGAAGCCCATCATTCGTTTTCCGCCATAGTTTACAGAAGAATAACGCGATGAAACGTTCTTTACCTGAGAGCCTAAGGTTTTCCAAACTACACCGCCCCAACCTGCTTCAAAAGCACGAACAACGTTTATTTTTTTATCGGTTGGCGGCGCACTGGCCAGCCAAAATGGATTTGGTGATTTTATTCCTAAAAAATCGGTTGATATATCTGCCATTTTCTAATATTTTAAATTATAAATTTTGAATTTACTCTGCTGCGCTCCGTACAATTCGGCTACGCCTCGGGTTTGAATTAGTTATTGAATGTTGGCTTCAACTCTGATTCTATGGTATAATCTGGACTAACAATGTGTTTTAAAATTGCTGCGGCTCCGTCTTTTCCTGCCTGGACCGCATCAACAACTTCACGCCCACCGTTGACGCAATCGCCACCGGCAAAAACCTTAGCCAGTTTTGTAGCTGATTTTCCGCTAACAGCAATTTTTCCATTGTTGTTTTCGATATTGTTATCATTAACCAAAGAAGTAAAAGGCATTTGCCCTGCTGCTTTGATGACCATATCTACATCCAAAGTAAAGGTTTCTCCAGAAGCGATTGGGCTTCTTCTTCCGCTTCCATCCGGTTCTCCCAGTTTCATTACATCACAAACCAATTGGGTTACTTTTCCGTTTTCTCCTTTGATTTCTTTTGGAGCAGCCAGCCACTCTATTTTACAGCCGTCTAATTTGGCAATGTCCAATTCTTTTTGTGTACAAGGCATCTCAGCCTGTGTTCTTCGGTAAACTAAAGTCACATCCGAAGCTCCTAATCTTTTGGCTTGGGTTGCCGCATCGATTGCGGTCATTCCCATTCCGATTACAGCTACCTTATCACCCACAGCAATTTTGGAATAGTCGTTATCACGTAATTCATAAATGAATTTGATGGCATCTTCAACACCTTCCAGATGTTCCCCAGGAATATCAAGCTGACGCGCCATTCCAACTCCGAATGCCATATAAACGGCATCATAGTTTTTCTGCAAATAATCTAAAGTTACATCTTTACCAAACTCGTGATTGTATTTGATATCGATACCGCCTATTGCAGTGATATAATTTACTTCATCTTCGCAGAATTCGGGAGTTACCTTGTAAGCAGCGATTCCGTAAGTCATTAGTCCGCCTCCTTTGGCTTCTTTTTCATAAATTGTTACATCAATGCCTTCGCGGCTTAAGGTATGAGCACAACTTAATCCGGCAGGACCGGCACCAACAATGGCAACCTTTTTGCCTTTGGAAGGTTTTCTGTCAAATAACTGCCATTTGTTTTCCATCGCCATTTCGGTGGAATAGCGTTGCAAACGTGCAATGTTGATTGGCTCTTCGTGCATCATATTATAAACACAGGCGCCCTCACATAGTTTTTCTACAGGGCAGACTTTGCTGCAACCAGCTCCCATAATGTTGGAAGAAAAAATGGTATGTGCTGAGCCTTTAAGGTTTTCAGTGGCTATTTGTTTAATGAATTTTGGCACGTTTACTGAGGTCGGACACGACTTCATACAAGGTGGATCGTAACAAAACAAGCAGCGGTTGGCTTCGGTTAAAGCCGCATCTTTCGTTTCAAAAGGCGGATGGATATCCGCAAAGTTTTCCTGATATTCAGCTGCGGTTAATCGGTTATTTTTAATACTCATATTTTGGTTGGTTTTAGTTCCCTCGACTGCGCTCGGGATGACAAATTTGTATTTAGTTTTTATAGTTGGGTTATTTCTCCGTATGTTTCGGGTCTTCGGTCACGATAGAATTGCCATTTGCCACGGATTTGTTCAATCAAATCCAAATCAAATTCGGCAACTAATAGTTCGTCCTTATCTTCGGAAGCACAGGCAAAGATTTCACCCAGCGGATTCACAAAGTATGATGTTCCGTAAAAGCGTCCGAGATTCCATGGTTTCTCTTCTCCAACACGATTGATACATCCCATAAAATAGCCATTGGCAACCGCATGTGCCGGTTGTTCGAGTTTCCATAAGTATTGTGATTGCCCAACGGTTGTTGCGGATGGATTGTACACGATTTCGGCACCGTTTAATCCAAGGCATCTTGCGCCATCAGGGAAATGCCTATCGTAACAAATGTAAACCCCAACTTTGGCATATTTGGTTTGGAAAACAGGATAACCTAAATTCCCCGGTTTGAAGAAATACTTTTCCCAGAAACCGCCTGTTTGCGGTATATGGTTTTTACGATATTTACCCAAATAACTTCCGTCAGCATCAATTACCGCAGCGGTGTTATACAACACTCCGGCCTGGTCTTTTTCATATACCGGAACTATGATGACCATATTGTATTTCTTGGCGTATTCCTGCATTCTTTCTGTGGTTGGTCCTGGAACACTTTCTGCCGAAGCATACCACTTACTGTCTTGTCCCGGACAGAAATACGGCGTGTTAAAGATTTCCTGGAAACACAAAATCTGAACACCTTGTTTTCCGGCTTCTTCAATATACGGAATATGCTTTTGCAGCATTGCTTCCATGATTTCGGGAATGGTTCCTTCGCCTTCGGTTTTGGCCAGACTCAATTGAATTAAGCCCGATTTTACTATTCTTGCCATAATTTTAAATTATGAATTATGAATTACGAATGGAGTTATAATTATCATTCATAATTATTTATATTTTTCCTTGTACTTTATTTCGTTTTACAAATTTGCCGTAGCCTTTTTGCACTTTGCATTCGTTGTTGTCAATTGCAACCTGACCTCGAAGCAAAACGGTTTTTACTTTTCCGGTTAACTCCCAGCCTTCATAACCGCTGTAATCTACATTCATATGATGGGTTTTGGCAGAAAGTGTATGCTTTTCGTTTGGATCTATAATAATAATATCGGCATCGCTTCCGACTGCAATGGTTCCTTTTTTAGGGAACATTCCGAAAATTTTTGCAGCATTGGTTGAAGCCACTTCTACGTATTTATTTAATGTAATTCTGCCTTTATTGACCCCTTCGCTGAAAAGCAATTCCATACGGTTTTCGATTGCCGGGTGACCATTTGGGATTTTAGAGAAATCGTCTTTCCCCATTAATTTTTGCTCCCACATAAACGGACAATGGTCGGTAGCAACTACCTGCACCATTCCCTGATTCAGTCCTGCCCAAAGTGTTTCCTGATCTTTCTTTTCGCGCAATGGCGGGCTCATCACCCATTTAGCTCCTTCGAAGTTTTTCTCATATAAGCTTGCATCCAAAATCAAATACTGAATGCAGGTTTCTACAAATACATTTTGGTTGCGTCTGGTTGCGTTACGCACGGCATTCAATGCCCCTTCACAGGTTAAATGCACGATATAGCCTGGGCAGCCTGTGTAATTGATCATATCCACAAAACGTTCGCTGGCTTCGGCTTCGGTAACTTCAGGTTGTGATAAATAATGGTATAATGGAGACAATTTCCCTTCTTCTTTATGTTTTTGGATTAAGTAATCAATCATGTCGCCATTCGTTGCATGCACATTGATTAATCCTCCATGTTTTTTAACTTCTTCCTGAAGACCTATCATCTGACGGTCATCAATCATCAGGGCACCTTTATATGCCATAAATGTTTTGAAAGAGGTGATTCCTTCATTTTCTATAAAATGCTGGATTTCCTTTTTGGTCTCATCATTGAAATCGGTCACTGCCATATGGAAACTGTAATCGCCCACGGCATTGTTATCGCTTCTGCCTTTCCATTCATTAAGTGCCGATTGCAGACTTTTGCCTTGTGTTTGCAGGATAAAATCAATCACAGTAGTTGTCCCGCCAAAAAGTGCAGCGCGGGTTCCGGTTTCGTAATTGTCGCTGGAATACGTTCCCATAAACGGCATATCTAAATGCACGTGCGGATCGATTCCGCCCGGCATAACCAGTTTCCCTGACGCATCAATTACGGTATCAGCCTTAACATCTAAGTTTTTGCCAATTTGCGAAATCGATTCGCCTTCAATATAAATATCAGCTACATAGTCATCGACAGCTGTTATAATTCGTCCATTTTTAATTAAAATACTCATTTTGAATTATGAATTATGAGTTATAAATTATGAGTTGCAAATTTGGACGGAAAGAGGCTTTTAGCCAAAAGGTATTTATTGAAGTAGCGGGGCAATTTGAAAATTCCGAATCGAAAAGTTGTCAGGTTGAGCTTGTCGAAACCGGTTATTATAATTAACCCGCCTTCGACAAGCTCAGGCTGACAACTTTTCAAATTGAGCCACTACTAAAAATCAACAATAATCAACAGCATCACCCCAAATCCCCATTCAGACAATGGCAAACTACGACCCCATCAAATACAAAACCCCCACCGGCAATACACTCAACTGCAAAGGCTGGATACAGGAAG
>DBIH01000150.1 GCA_002296885.1 Flavobacterium sp. UBA807
GCTTCAACCTGAGCCAAATCTAATGAAGAAAATAGCGGCGTTATATATTGTGAAATTATATTTCCTGAATTCATTGTCTGAAAATGCAAATCAGTTGCATTCATAATCAGGAATAACGACATCAGAATCATTTCAAAATACAGAATTGTATCGGCATCTCTTTTTGGAGAACCTTTCAAATCAGAACTTGCAAAACGTTTTAATCGAATAATGTTTCTTCTTATCCAGAAAACAATTACGGCAACCAAAACCAAAACTGCAAGAATTTCAAACGAGCCTATCAGGAAGCTATAAAATCCTCCAAGAAATGAAAACACACGATGAGTTCCGAAAAGCCCATCAATGATAATCTCAAGAACTTCCAGGTTAATGATTATAAATCCGGCATAAACAATAATATGCAAAAAACCGGCAACTGGTCTTTTTACCATTTTGGATTGACCCAAAGCAATCATTGCCATATTTTTCCATCGTTCAGAAGGATTATCCGTTCGATTTACATCATGACCCAGATTGATATTACGTTTTAGTTTCTTTACGTTATTAGCAAAAAAACCAATTCCCGCAATGAGGATGATAGCAAAAAGTATGTTGTCGATATACATCATAACTACTGTTTCTTTTTAGCGATTGAATCGGTTGCACGTTGTTCTGCCGTGGGTGCTTTATAAGGTTTGTTTTTCTTTCCGAACAACGACACATTTACATAACGTGTTGGATTCAGTCGAAAATCCTGAAGCAATAATTCCAGTTCTTTAGATGACTTAGCCAAATTCGTGTACATTGTTTCATCTTTGGCAAGCTTGCCCAGAGTTCCTTTGCCCGACTGTACATCAGCCATTATTTTGTCGACGCTTGCCAA
This sequence comes from Flavobacterium sp. UBA807, assembly GCA_002296885.1. Lineage (GTDB taxonomy): Bacteria > Bacteroidota > Bacteroidia > Flavobacteriales > Flavobacteriaceae > Flavobacterium. Next base: position 863 of record DBIH01000150.1, read on the forward strand.
TGTTTTTTCCAGATTTTTAACCGTTTTGCCAATATTTGCTTTTGATAGTGAGTCCGAAACCTTAGCAAAGTTTGCAGATGCTTTATCTACATTTGACATAGTGGAATTGATTTTGCCTTTGTTTTCAGCCAGCATTTCGTTTACCGATTTTGATGCTACTTTGAACTCTGCTAAAGTCGCATCAAGATTCGCAATGCTGCTTTTAAGATTTTCTTTCGTTTTGGCATCAAGAATTGAGTTGACATTTTTAAGCAAACCATCCGCAGAAACAACCATTTTTTCAACTTTTTCCTGAAGTGGTGTCAATTTTTCTGCAACCAAAGAAGTGAGCCCGGGTTTTACTCCGCCCTGTAAAGTCATTCCGGATTCGGCAACAGACTTATCCTCAAAATTAGGTGTAATCATAATCTGTTTTCCCCCAATCAATCCGGGCTCGTATATCGAAGCCACGCTTGATTTAGAGAAAGGAAAATCGGATTTGATTTGAAGCTCAACCTGGATTTTTCCTAAATCATTTAAAAATTTTATGCTGTTTACTTTACCAACTATCAAACCATTTATAGTAACAGGTGCTGAATTTACAAGCCCTTCCACGTTATCGTAGTGAACATAAAATGTTTTATAGCTGGTGAGTAAATCTCTTCCTTTTAAGAAACTGTAACCCCAAATAAATAATAAAATAGAAGCAATAACTAATATCGCGGTCTTAATTTCCCTGGTGATTTTCAATGCTGAGTGTTTTTTTTGCAAAGTTAAAATAAAATCCTATAATTCCTTGTTATTATTGTTTTAATGCTTCCTGAATCGAAACTTTCTGCCCATTTTTGAAAGCAATTAAAAATGCTGATGTATATCCTTTTGATTTTGCTTCAGCTAATAATCGCCTTGCTTCTTCGTAATTTGATGTGTTGCCGTACATATATTTATATATGTTTCCATCCGAGGTCACTGACAAATTAGCCAAACCTTTAAAATTCGACGGAATTAGCTCAACTTTTTTCCCGCTTGCTGAAAGTTGTACTTTGAATGTAGCAACACCTGTAGCAACTGGCTCAGGTTTTACCTCAGGTTTAGTTTCAGGTTTTTTAACTTCAGGAGCTTTTACTGTTAGGGCTGTTGCAGGTTTTTTAGCGATAGAGTCATTTGTTTTTATTGGTTCTATTCTTTGGGATGGTTTAATCATATTATCATTATCACTCGCTCCAAAATATTCTTTTTTGTAGCTGATAATGGCATTAGCAATAGATTCAGCTATTTCCTGCTGACCTTCTTCTGAATCTAATTTAGAACCTTCAGCCTGATTTGAGATAAAACCTGTTTCAATTAATACTCTTGGCATATATGCTTTGTGCAAAACCATATAAGGCGCCTGTTTTACACCACGACTTTTTTTACCGACCTGAAGAAATTGCGCCTGCACTTTTCCGGCCAAAGCGATACTCTGATCTAAATATAATTCCTGCGCCATGACCATACCTGCGTAGGATTCAGGAGATTTTGGATCAAAGCCTTCATATTTTTGTTTATAATCTTTTTCTAAGGTCACAACCGAGTTCTCACGTTTCGCCGCTTCAAGATTTGAAGCATTTTTAGACATACCCATCACATAGGTTTCACTACCATCAGCAGCATTGTTTGGATTGGCGTT
>DBIH01000111.1 GCA_002296885.1 Flavobacterium sp. UBA807
ATGCCATTACCCGGGCCTGCTTTCCAACTGTACACCAGTTTTTTGTGCGGTACCAGTTCCAATACTTTGCAGTGCATGATGCCATCTAAATCGAGGCTCGGAATAGGTTTTGTCGTAAACTGAAATTCCTGTCCATCTATTGCTTTAAAATTATTAGGCATCAGCCAAAGGGCAATTAAGTCTGCCTGAGTTAGGTACTCCCAGACCTCGTTAGGAGCCTGCTCATAAATCCATTCGTTTTTAATTTCTGTTTTCATATCTCTAAAATATTTTATTATGTAACTTTGAAGTTACAAATATATATGTAACTTTTAAGTTACGCAAGTAATAACATAATTATTTTTAAAATAGCTTTCTTAATTTATCCTTAAGACCAAATAAAACTACAAAAGAACGAAATCATATGGCACGGCATTTGTAAGACAGGGTGTAAGAACTGCAGACTGCTATTCCCAAAGTAGCCTGATTAATACTTTAGCTTATGAATCAAAAGTACTTTGTCATGCTTATGGGTGAAATAGCTGAGCTGAAAGCGATGATAAAATCCCAGGGCAATGCAACCACCGAAGAGATTTTGTTAGACAGCTATGATATGCAGAAGATGCTCAACATCAGTGCTTCCACCCTGCAAAAGCTCAGAAAAGCAGGAACAATACCTTGCAACCGCATAGGAAGGAAATACTATTATCCCAAAAGTTTTTTTACACAGGAATTCCTAAACAGCATCATTAAGGTGGAAGACCCGTCAAAGAAGTTTGATGACTGAACCAATAATCACCCCGACTCAGCTTGCTGAGTCGGGGTGGTTATTATACTTGTCGTGGCTCCTGATTCAGGTAAAAATGAACATAATACTCCGTTGGCCTGATTTCCCTGTTTTTGTCGAAGTTGATGTAAGGCGCTTCGCAATGCGGACAACAGAAGTTGTTAAAGTATTTAAAACTACCATCGCTGGTTGATGGCAGGTTGTCTTCAAGTTCGGATAAGGATATCCGTTCAATATCCTTTTGAAGCTGATGCGGAACCTTTCCGAGTGTACTGTAATAGGGAACCAATAATGTTTCTTTAGAGTGGGTGGAATAAAAATACTGCATCTCTGAAAAACCAGCATGATAAAAGTCGACACTGAAACTTTTACTGCATTCATCGCAGATGCATACCAGCCTTATGTTTCCCGAGGAGATAATCCCGGAGTAGTGCAGCCCACGCCGGAACATTCCCATTCCTTTTAGCTTTTGGTTTCCGTCCTCGCGGTCGGAGAGGTAGAAGGGTTGAAAGCGTATCCCTTCATCGGTGGTTTCAAACTGCTGTGGGCTTTTGGAAAGCAGCCCATCTATCTGAATGCCAGAATTGGCATTTACACGTACGGAAGAATGAAAATACATTCCTTCTAAATTCATATCGCCTTTTGGTTCTATTGTAAACTTCCTGATGAGGTTACCGTCTTCATAGATATTTATTTCAGGCAGTGCGTTTTCGAGTTTAAATATAGGCTGCACCTCAAGGTCTCTGTATCGTAACCGTTCTTCATTATTGATATAGATATTGGTACCCTCAACCCGTATCCTTTGGGCGTGGTAGTCTTCCTCATTGATGGGTTCCGGTTTTAAACGCTTAATGACCTCGGGGAATACCTCGTCTTCCTTTTTCTTTACCATAAGGCTGATAAGTCCGGCAACAGCGCCGATGCCCAGAGCTGTTATGTAGAGGGTGGTATGGTTCATTTGTTGGATTTATAATCTGCAATATAATAAAAAAGCGAAAGACCCTGTCTTTCGCTCAGCAGAACCTGTTACGGAGTATGAGATTCTTTATGTTTTATCCTTTCTATTTTTTAATGATTTTTCTGCAGGCTGTTTCGCCATCAGAAAACAATTTGATTACATAAACTCCTGCGGCCAAATCAGAAATGTCGATGGTAGTAAAATCACTGTCAACCGTTTTGATGCTTTGACCGAGAGAGTTTAAGATTTCAATTTTGTTGATTGCATTGTTTTGGGAATCAATGAACAATTTCGAGTCGGCAGGGTTTGGATAAATGATAGCTTGCTTTAAGGCAAAATTAGGAGCGTGGAGTTGCGAATTTCCAAATACGTAATTAGTAAATATAGGTGTCGAAAAAACCAGAGTCATAGCATCGCCCTGCCCCGAGATAGAATACTGTCCGCCCGATTGAAAAAGGGAAAAATAGACACCTTCTAAGGTTATGTGTTCGGTATTGGAGCAAAGAAGCAAGGTGCCCGCAAAATTATCAAATACCAAAACATCATCCGCCGGAGCACTGAAGTTTCCATAAAATGCGTTACATGCACCCATTCCGTTAAAATTTGAAGTTGCCGAAAAGGTAACGCTCGGTGAAATGGCAGGATTTATTGCCGAAACAGGATGGTGTATGTTATCATCGGTAGAATAGTAATCATACAAATACCATGTTTGAAACAGATTGGGATTTGGCGTTTGCGATAAGCCAATGATACTGTACAGCATCAAAATAAAAGTAGCGATTTGCTTCATTT
>DBIH01000174.1 GCA_002296885.1 Flavobacterium sp. UBA807
GAATGCCCAAATTCATGCGTAATAACCTGAACAGTCCATGAATAAGTAGGCACTGTGTTGTATGTAAAATTCACATCTGCATAAGCATAATTATTGCTTTCGCAAAGCGTGTTTAAATAGGCAACACCTCCAAGTCCGCCCGGATCTATGCCGACTAACATTCCGGCATCACCATCAAAAACCGGAGTATTACTCGCAAACGCACTCAAATAAGGGCCCGATGAAGTTGCGATACCTTCGTATGGATCGGCGCTTTCCCAGATAAATATCGATTTCAGACCTACGGTAATACCATCATTATTATATAATGTCTGCACGTTATTAAAAACTGAAGTCATCCAGTTGGTCGTAGTTGTCGTATTGCTACCATTTTGCTGGAATAAAGTATTGTCTATTTCGAAATAAAAAGCAACACATCTGGTACTGTTAATGCTTCTGTTTCTTATTCCTGTTTTTGGCAAATTTGTACCATCATTTTTGACATGACAGTCAAAATCATTCAGCACTTTCATCTTAGCATCAGAATAAACAATATAATCTAAATGATTATTTGGCTTTTCCAATTTACCAACAACAACATTTCCTAATTCAGAATCCGAAATAATTCCGTTGAATTCGCCGTTAAAAAAATTGAATGCCGAAACCGAATTGGTTTCTCCTTTTATAATTCCGCGATAATAAACCCCTTTTTCATAAGCAATGTTTTTATCCCTATTTGTATCCACATGAAAACCTTCGGCAAAAGGATTTACCTTATACAATAGTACTGAAATATCCTGATTTTGATACGGGATTTTCAACTCGATATAGTCGTATTTGTTGGCTACAATGCTGTTGATTTTTTCAATATTTAAAGTTGCCAAAGTAGCGCCATCAACAACTTTGTTTACATCACTATCAATAACATTTTGTGTTGGGGACAATACAGAAATTGGAATGAAATCTGCTCTTAATTTTTGCAATTCTGAGACTTTTTCAGCAACTTTATTTTGCGCTATCAAGTTGGTCAAACAAAATAAAGTTGATAATAGTAGGTTCTTTTTCATAACGTTAATTTGAATTCTTTTTGTAAAGTTATTGAATTTCAGCAAACAACTTATTTTTATACCCTTTTTTAGGTTTAGTTTCTTCAAAAATGATAAAATGCATCTTCGATATGTTCTATTTTATAGGTTTTGTCTTCCTTATAAATGGCAATGATATCAAAACGTAATTCAACATCTAAGTCATTGGAAATCAGATATTCATTTACTGCTTTTATTAGCAACTGGATTTTCTTTGGTTTGACAAAATCCTGTGGTAAACCAAAGTCAACACTTGAGCGTGTCTTTACCTCAACAACGGCTAATGTATTTTCTTTTTGGGCAATGATATCAATTTCTGCTTTTTGAAATGTCCAGTTAGTTTCGAGGATATCATAGCCGTTTTTTTGCAGAAATTCCACAGCCAATTCCTCACCAAATTTCCCAAGTTCGTTGTGTTCTGCCATGGCCCTTCGTCGAAATGACAAGTTTAATTATTCAAATACTACTTTACTTTCTTTGTCATTCACTTCGATTGAAACCTGTCTTCCAAAAATTAAGGCTCGATTGTCTCTGATATGTCCTGCCGGAAAATTGTAAATGATTGGAATATCCAATCCTTTGACATTGTCTTCAATGATTTCCAAAGCGTTTCTTCCCCACGGGATTTCGTTGTCTTTCATTTCAGTCATCGCGCCAACGATGATTCCTTTTAATCCCGACAAACATCCGTTGCGTTTTAAATTCATCATCATTCGGTCGACATGATATAAATATTCATCTAAATCTTCAATAAAAAGAATTTTTCCATTACAATCTACTGCCGATTCAGAGCCTAACAAGCTGTATAAAATCGAGAGATTTCCGCCAACCAATTCTCCTTTGGCTTTGCCATTATGATTTAGTGCATCGCAATCTAAAGTGTATTCCAGTTTATCATTGAATAAAGCTGCGCATAACGAATTCTTGGCTTCGTCTGTCGCTCTCGGAATAGCAACCGGCATTGTTGCATGCAAGGATTCAATTCCCATTCGGTTCAAATGGTTATGCAAAACCGTTACATCACTAAAACCGATGATCCATTTGGGGTTTTGCCTGAATTTGGTAAAATCTAATTTATCTATGATCTTCACCGTTCCGTAACCGCCACGAACACACCAGATTGCTTTAATGTTTGGGTTGTCCATTTGCTCCTGAAAATCTGCCGCGCGCTGCTCATCGGTTCCTGCCAATTGATAATAATCCAAACCTATCGTTTTCCCAAGTTTGACATTCAATCCCCAGCCTTCGAGCAAATCGATAGTTGGCTTTAGATTATCTTCAATGTTTTTTCTTGCTGTGGAAACAATGGCAACGGTATCGCCTTTTTGTAAATAGGGTGGTGTTATCATCTTTTTTTGAGAATAAAGATTTAAAAAGAATAAAGGTAAAAGAATACAGAATATATATTTTTTGTTCATTTTTGAAAATGATATGAGCAAATATAATCAAATTGTAGTATAAGAAAACCAATGCCTTAGCCCAGATTGGAACGGAAATCCTTTTTGGATTGCCCGAAGCGCAGCGTAGGGAAATCAATGCAACGCAGTGAAATGACAAAAAGATTGCAGTGTAAAGCTGGAAATAGCTTCAAATAAAAAAGCTATTGCTTATTTTTGCACATTACATACGAATTTTATCATGTCAGAAAATCCGAAAAGATATACTATTACCGCTGCTTTGCCTTATACGAACGGCCCAATCCATATTGGTCATTTAGCGGGCGTTTATGTGCCCTCCGATATTTATGCGCGTTATTTAAGATTGCAGGGAAAAGATGTTGCCTTCATCTGCGGAAGCGATGAACACGGCGTTGCCATTTCGATGAAAGCCAAAAAAGAGGGCATCACACCGCAACAGGTTATTGATAAATACGACGGCATCATCCGTCAGTCGTTTATAGATTTTGGGATTTCGTTTGATAATTATTCGAGAACATCATCTAAAATCCACCACGATACGGCTCAGGAATTTTTCAGGAAGCTATATGATAACAATGATTTTGTTGAAGAAGTTACTGAGCAATTGTATGATGCCAAAGCCAATCAGTTTCTTGCAGATAGATTCGTTACCGGAACCTGTCCGAGATGTGACAATCCCGAAGCTTATGGTGATCAGTGCGAACGTTGTGGTTCGACTTTGAATGCTACGGATTTGATTAATCCAAAATCGACAATAACCGGTGAAACTCCGATTTTAAAATCAACCAAACATTGGTTTTTACCATTGGACCGCTATCAGGATTTTTTGGAAAAGTGGATTCTAAAAGACCACGCTAAAGACTGGAAAGTAAACGTTCTCGGACAGGTAAAATCATGGTTGGACGATGGATTAAAACCTCGTGCGGTAACGCGCGATTTAGACTGGGGAATTGACGTTCCGATTGAAGGTGCTGAAGGGAAAAAATTATACGTGTGGTTTGATGCACCAATCGGATACATTTCTGCAACCAAAGAATGGGCAACACGAGAAGGAAAAAACTGGGAAGACTATTGGAAAAAAGACGATACTAAATTGGTGCATTTCATCGGAAAAGACAATATTGTTTTTCATTGTATTATTTTTCCAGCGATGCTAAAAGCAGAAGGAACTTATATCCTGCCTGATAATGTTCCAGCGAATGAATTCCTGAATTTGGAAGGAAACAAATTATCGACTTCAAAAAACTGGGCAGTCTGGCTGCATGAATATCTTCAGGATTTCCCTGATAAGCAGGATGTCTTGCGCTATGCTTTGACAGCGAATGCTCCTGAAACCAAAGACAACGATTTTACTTGGAAAGATTTTCAGGCAAGGAATAATAATGAACTTGCGGCAGTTTTTGGAAATTTCATCAATCGTGTGGTGGTTTTAACCAATAAATATTATAACGGAATTGTTCCGTCTCCAAACGAACTGACAGAAATTGACGAGCTTACATTAGCCGAATTGAAAGCCTATCCTGCTGTGATTTCTTCATCTATTGAACGATACCGTTTCCGCGAAGCACAAGGTGAACTGATGAATGTAGCGCGACTTGGAAATAAATATCTGGCTGACGAAGAACCATGGAAAATGGTAAAGACTAATCCTGAAAGAGTGCAGACACAAATGTATGTGGCGCTTCAGATTGCAGCGGCATTGTGTGTTTTGTCTGAGCCATTTTTGCCGTTTACGGCAAATAAACTTTCAACTATTTTGAATCTTCCAAAATTAGATTGGAGTTCGATTTCTGAAACTTCGGATTTGATTCTGGCCGGACATCAGATTGGAGAAGCACAGATTTTATTTGCGCAAATTGAAGACGCTGAAATCCAAAAACAAATAGACAAATTAGAAGCTACCAAAACATCCAATGCCATGGAGAATAAAGTGACAGAACCTCAAAAAGCTACAGCAACATTTGAAGATTTCTCAAAACTCGATTTACGTGTTGGAACCATAGTTGAAGCTGAAAAAATGCCAAAAGCCAACAAACTTTTAGTGTTGAAAGTAGATACAGGTTTAGATGTAAGAACTATCGTTTCCGGAATTGCTGAACATTTTTCTCCGGAAGAAGTGATTGGAAAACGTGTTACTGTTTTAATCAATCTGGCACCAAGAGCATTGCGTGGCGTTGAAAGCGAAGGAATGATTTTGATGACTAATAATGCCGAAGGCAGACTGGTTTTTGTAAATCCGGATGCAGATGGAGTTGATAATGGTGCGTTGATTAGTTAATTGTAAAGCATGAAAAAGCATTTCTATTTAATTTTCTTTCTTATTTACCTGAATTCTTTTGCTCAGGAAATGGTTAAAAGTGTTGATTTTGGGATCAGCAAAAACGCTGCCCAATGTTTGAGTTACAAAATAATATAAAACTCCTTCTTTGTGATGGAGTTTTTTTAATTAAGAAACTATGAATGATTTAAAAGTAATTGCCTTTGATGCTGACGACACCTTATTTGTCAATGAGCCTTATTTTCAGGAAACCGAAGAGAAATTTTGTGCTTTGATGAGTAATTATCTGTCGCATCATACCCTGTCGCAGGAATTATTTAAAACCGAAATCAGTAATTTGGATTTGTATGGTTATGGTATAAAAGGTTACACTCTTTCGATGATTGAAGCTGCAATGAATATCTCAAGCAACACTTTGTCTGTTGAGGTGATTGGCAAAATAATAGAACTTGGCAAGGAATTGCTTCAAAAACCTATCGAACTATTGGATGGCGTTGAAGAAACTCTTGAAGCGCTCAAAGGAAAATACAAATTGATTGTTGCTACCAAAGGCGATTTGAAAGATCAGCAAAGCAAATTACACCGCTCGGGTTTGGGACATTATTTTCATCACATTGAAGTCATGTCGGACAAACAGGAAGTCAATTATGAAAGGCTTTTGTCGCGTTTGGAGGTTCATCCTAAGGAGTTTTTTATGATTGGGAATTCGTTAAAATCGGATGTGTTGCCGGTTTTAGGAATTGGCGGTTATGCCGTTCATGTGCCTTATCACACTACGTGGGAACATGAAAAAATCAATTACAAAGTTGAGCATCCAAATTTTAGAACTGTAGAAAAAATATCTGATGTGTTGGATATTTTATTGAAATAAAAATGAAACGGAAGTTAGACTTAGATACCTGGAAGCGGAAAGAACATTTTCAGTTTTTCAATAAAATGGAAGAACCTTTTTTTGGCGTCACAGTTCCCATTGATTGTACACTTGCATATGCCAAAGCGAAAGAATTGAATGTTTCTTTTTTTACCTATTATTTACACAAAACCTTGATTGCAGTTAATTCGATTGAGGCATTCCGTTACCGGATAATTGACAATCAGGTTTATGTTTTTGACCGTATCGATGCCTCTGCTACCATACTTCGTGAAGATAAAACATTCGGATTTTCATTGATAGAATATGATGAGGATATTAATGAATTTGCTGAAATCACAAAAAAGGAAATCGCCCGGATTCAGCAAACAACCGGATTGATTACCCGCGATTTTGAGATAAATTTAATTCATTTTTCCGCGCTTCCGTGGGTCAATTTTACATCCTATTCACACGCCCGTAGCTTTACTTTTGCCGATTCCTGCCCGAAAATTTCTTTTGGAAAAATGATGGATACAAACGGAAAGAAAACAATGAATATGGCAATTCATGTGCATCACGCTCTTGTTGACGGCTATGATGTTGGTTTGTTTTTGGAGTGCTTTGAAAAACTGATGAGTAGTTGATTCTTAGAAAATGTAAGTCCAGTTTATCCCGTCACTTATTACTATAACGGTTTTTAGAACTGCATTAAATGGCATTGTCAAAGGTGCTGTTGTTAGTGTACTTGAATCTTTAGCAAATAAGGAACCTCCGAAAGTATAGATTTTTGCATTAACCGAATTGGAAATGTTTCTTAGGATATAAATTCTTCCGGGTACATTAACTGCATTGGGCAAAATAAATTCATCACTACCTGATGTTGGTGTTAGTGAAATATAAACTCCGTCAGAAATTGGAGTTGCACTTCCGGACGGGCCGCCATTAAAACTTCCGGAACCGGATACATTGACGTTGGTCAAACCGATTTCCTTAACATTTAAATTTCCATTGATATCTAACGTACTTAGTGGTGTTGTGGTATTGATTCCAACTTGTGAAAAACAGTAATTTACAGAGCAAATGATTGCTATTAAAATCAGTAACAATTTTAATTTTTTCATGGTTTTGGTTGGTTTTGACGATTAAATATAACTTAATTATCGAATAAATGTTACTGCCCTTTATGCAAATTGCCTTCGAAAACGTTTTCGTGTTGACAACTTAACTTATTTTACATCAAATATTTACAAAGAAAAGCGACAAAATAGAAATTTTGCCGCTTAAAGAATAGGAGTTAGATTTTTTATTTTCCGAGTAAAAGAATGTCGTTAGCTACTATTTCGGTGATGTATTTTTTGTTGCCGTCCTTGTCGTCATAGCTTCTGTATGTTAGTCTGCCTTCAATGGCTATTTCTTTGCCTTTTTCGACATACTTTTCGATAATGTCTGCTACTTTACCCCAGGCACTTATTCGGTGCCATTCGGTTTGTTCAACTTTTTCACCTTTGTCATTGGTATAATAATCGTTGGTAGCTAAGCTGATGTTGGCTACTTTTTTGCCACCGTCAAAGGTTTTGATTTCAGGATCCTGTCCTACGTTACCGATTAACTGTACTTTGTTTCTCATTGCATTCATGGCGCTTAAAATTTAAATGTTATTGTTTAATTATTTTACTTCCTGCTGAACTGTTTCTGTAAATTCAACAATGCAAAGTTGTGATGGTTTGCAATATTTATTCGGTTGATAATCATTTACTTTCGGTTGTAATTGTTTGTAAACGTTTGTAAACGGAAATATTTTTATTATATTTGATTGAGAAAACGCTGACAAACACACAAGATTTGATATTAAGAGGAGAACTGCCAGTGGCAGTCGGGGATTTTTATCATCCTCAAAAAGTAAAACATGAATTCTAGCCCCGATTGGAGCGGCACCGAAGTAAAGCGGAAAGCGGGAGGAATCTTCCTTAAAGGATAGATGCTGTGCTCCTTATCCTTCGCTTTGCTTTGGATGACAATGCGGATATAAACTTATAATTATGAGTAAAACCTGTTTAGAATGTGGCGAAAAGATTGTAGGACGTGAGGACAAAAAGTTCTGCAGCGATGGCTGCCGCAATGCCTACAACAACAAGATGAATAAGGACAGCACAAATTATATGCGGAACATTAATAACAAGTTACGCAAAAATTACCGAATTTTGTCTGGCCTCAACGTAGATGGGAAATCGAAAACCACCAAAGCCAAGCTTTTGAGCAAGGGTTTTGATTTTGACTTTATGACCAATGTACTGCATACTAAATCGGGGAATACCTATTGCTTTGTCTATGATCAGGGCTATATGGTGTTGGAAAACGATTTTTATATGTTAGTAAAAAAAGACATTTAAGCCCAACCAAATGAGAAAAAACTACACTCCCCTATATTCCCTACTAATGCTCGCAGCTTTGATTTTTGGCATTTTCTTTTTTATGATGCCGCAACGCTATGACGAGACCGAGGCACCGCTTTCGGAGTTTTCGACTAAAAGAGCATTAGAAATTGTTAAGGAAATTTCGAAACAGCCACATTTTGTGGGTTCCAAAAACCATGAAGCTGTTGCACAATATTTACAAAAAGAGCTTCAGGATTTGGGTTTGGAAACCTCGGTTCAGGAAGGTTTTACGATGACCGAAAAAGGGACTTTGGTGAAATCGAAAAACATTTTGGCTGTAATAAAAGGTTCTGCCAATACAAAAGCTTTGTTGCTGCTTTCGCATTATGATTCGGCGCCACATTCGTTCTCAAAAGGTGCCAGCGACGATGCCTCGGGAGTTGCTACGATTTTGGAAAGCATTCGCGCTTTTTTGCACAACAAAACCAAACATAAAAATGACATTCTTATTCTTTTTACCGACGCTGAAGAATTAGGTTTGAACGGCGCGGCTCTTTTTGTAACACAGCATCAATTGGCAAAAGAAGTTGGTTTAGTCTTAAATTTTGAAGCGCGCGGAAGTTCCGGTCCGAGTTATATGCTGATGGAAACCAATGATGGGAATTCTAAAATGGTTGACGCTTTCAAATCAGGGAAAGCAAGTTATCCTGTCTCGAATTCTTTGATGTACAGTATTTATAAAATGCTTCCGAATGATACCGATTTGACCGTTTTCAGGGAACAGGGAAAAATTCAGGGATTTAATTTTGCCTTTATCGATAGTCATTTCAATTATCATACGGCACAAGATACTTTTCAAAATCTTGACCCAAAAACACTGGCGCATCAGGGAAGTTATTTGTTTCCGTTGCTGAATTATTTTTCGAATGCAGATTTGAAAGATTTAAATTCGACCAACGATGACATTTATTTCAATGTGCCGTTTGGTTTTGTGAGTTATCCATTTGCGTGGATTATTCCAATGTTGATTGTTGCATTTGGATTGTTTTTCATTTTTGTTTTTGTCGGTTTGGGAAAACGTGCCTTGCGTTTGGATGAAATCATCAAAGGATTCGTACCACTTTTAGGCTCCCTTGTTACAGCTGGTTTATTGACTTATGTCGGCTGGATAGTGCTAAAGAATTTTTATCCGCAATACAACGACATTCTTCAGGGATTTACTTATAATGGCCACGATTACATTTATGCTTTTGTGAGTTTGACGCTTGCTGTCTGCTTTTTATTCTATCATAATGACGGTAAACGAAATCCTGAAATGAGCCAGATGGTTGCTCCTTTATTTGTATGGCTACTCATTAATCTTGCCATTGCATTCAAATTACAAGGTGCCGGATTTCTGATAATTCCTGTTATTTTCAGCACACTGATGTTAGGGTTTTATGTGCTGAGGCAAAAATCGGGATGGATTTTAAATTGTCTTTTGGCCATTCCGACGCTGATTATTTTAGTGCCATTCATTCAAATGTTTCCGATTGGTTTGGGATTGAAAATTTTGGCAGGAAGTGCTGTTTTAATGGTATTGAGTTTTACCTTATTACTTCCGATTTTTGGTTCGTTTACCAAAAAAGGAATCTGGGCAGTTTTTTTCATTTTAATTTCCTTAGGATTCTTTGTAAAAGCGCATCAGGCTTCAGCCTACACGAGTCAAAAAGCAAAACCTAATAGTTTGGTTTATATACTGAATGCTGATACAAATAAAGCAAATTGGGCAACTTATGATACTAATTTGGATGAATGGACAAAGACTTATTTGGGAGAAAAACCAAAAGAAGGTTCGTCTTTGAATACCAATAAACTTTACAGCAAATATGGCTCGCAATATACATTTATGTCCGATGCCCCGTTGAAAGTTATTGCCAGACCGACCATCGAATTCCTTCGCGATACCCTAAAAGGAAATCAGCATTTATACAGAATAAGAATCACGCCAAACCGTGCTGTGAACCGTTATGATATTTTTTCAAACAATGATGCCCAAATCAATAATTTCAGGGCTAACGGAGTGAAATCGGTTGATTTTGAAAGTAATATTGCTTCTAAAACTTCAGGGAAATTATTGACGTATTATGTTGTGGATAATCTTCCGCTGGAAATGGAATTCTCGATTCCAAAATCACAAAAACTGGATTTGGATTTAGTTGAAAGCTCCTTCGATTTACTGTCAAATCCATTTCTGAAAGTAAAACCAAGAAAATCCGGAATGATTCCGATGCCATTTGTTTTGAATGATGCGGTTATTATTCAACAGAAAGTAAAACATTCACCAAAAGTAGCCGAAGAAACTCCTGTTTTGCGTCATTATCCTGTGAGAAGAGATACGCTTAAAGTTACCGTAGACAGTCTAAAACAATGAAACAAATCTCCATTTTAGGTTGTGGCTGGCTTGGTTTGCCTTTGGCAAAATCATTGATTGAAAAAGGGTTTTCAGTAAAAGGTTCGACGACTTCTTTGGAGAAAATTTCTGTTTTGGAAAATGCCGGAATTGACGCTTTTCAAATTGAAATCGGCGAAAACAAAATTAAAGGCGACATTGTCTCATTTTTGAAAAATTCTGAAATTTTAATTATTGATTTTCCACCTAAGCTACGTGGAAATTCAAATGAGAATTTTGTAAAAAAGATTCAAAACTTGATTTTATATATCGAAAAGTCTAATGTAGAAAAAGTTATTTTCACAAGTTCAACTTCTTTTTATGCAGATGGCACTTCGACTGCGCTCAGTGTGACAGAAAGTACTAAACCAAATCCCGATACTGAAAGCGGAAAACAATTATTGGAAGCTGAAATCCTTTTGCAAAACAATACAAATTTCAAAACGACAATAATCCGATTTGGAGGCTTGATAGCAGAAGACAGGCATCCTGTTTATCACTTGGCGGGAAAGCAAGGGCTGGAAAATTCTGAAGCACCAATTAACTTAATCCATCTTACGGACTGTATCGGAATCATTGAAAAAATAATTGAAATCGATATTTGGAACAATACCTTCAATGCGGTAGCACCATTTCATCCGACAAGGAAAGAATACTACGGGCAGAAAGCTATGGAATTAGGATTACCTTTGCCAGAGTTTGCTGAGGTAACAACTTCTTTTGGCAAAACAATTTTCAGCAATTACCTTGAAGAAACTTTAGATTATAAATTTCAAAAACCTAACTTATGAGTACACCTGATATAATTGGAACTGTTGGCGTTAGCTTAATCCTGATTGCTTATTTTCTGAATATTTTTTCGCTGATAAAAAAAGACGGCGTTCTGTTTTATGTTTTAAACATCCTGGGTGGAGCAATTTCTTCTTTTTCTTCTTATCTCATCGGGTTTTGGCCTTTTGTGATTCTCGAAGGTGTTTGGGCAGTCATTAGTGTCATTGGTTTACTAAAAAGCACAAAAAAACCTCAAGAATAACTTGAGGTTTTTTATTTATAATTAAGTTTGATTACCAAATTTTAACTCGTTTTGCCGGCTCAACATACATTCCGTC
>DBIH01000235.1 GCA_002296885.1 Flavobacterium sp. UBA807
GAACTGATCGCTTCTGAAAACTTCGTAAGCAAACAAGTGATGCAGGCAATGGGTTCTTGTCTGACCAATAAATATGCTGAAGGTCTTCCAGGCAAGCGATATTATGGAGGTTGTGAAGTTGTTGATGAAGTAGAACAAATCGCGATCGACAGAGCAAAGATGTTGTTCAACGCAGAATGGGCAAACGTTCAGCCACATTCAGGAGCGCAGGCGAATGCATCCGTCATGCTTGGACTTCTTCAACCCGGTGATTCTATTCTGGGTTTTGATCTTTCTCATGGCGGTCACCTCACACATGGTTCTCCTGTGAATTTCAGTGGTAAATTATATTCCGCACATTTTTATGGAGTCCGTGAAGAGACCGGACAAGTGGATTATGATGCGATGGAAAAAACCGCGAAGCAAGTGAAACCAAAGCTGATTATTGCGGGAGCTTCTTCTTATTCACGTGACTGGGATTTTATTCGCATGCGTAAAATTGCCGATGAAAACGGCGCATTGTTGATGGCTGATATCGCTCATCCTGCAGGATTGATCGCAAGAGGATTGTTGAATGATCCTTTGCCACATTGTCACGTGGTCACAACAACCACACATAAAACTCTGCGTGGTCCGCGTGGTGGAATGATCATGATGGGAAAAGATTTTGAAAATCCATGGGGACTTAAAACTCCTAAAGGAGAAATCAAAATGATGAGTGCTATTCTGGATGGCGCAGTTTTTCCGGGAACACAGGGTGGTCCGCTCGAACATGTGATAGCTGCTAAAGCTGTTGCATTCGGAGAAGATCTCAGCGATGAATATTTAACATACTGTGTCCAGATGGTGAAGAATTCTCGCGCGATGGCAAAAGCATTTGTGGAGCTGGGATATAAAGTAATCAGCGGAGGAACCGATAATCATTCTATGCTTATTGACTTGAGAACAAAAAATCTTACAGGCAAGCTGGCCGAGAATACACTTGTAAAAGCGGACATCACTGTGAATAAGAATATGGTTCCGTTTGATGATAAATCGCCATTTGTAACATCGGGAATCCGTGTTGGGACACCTGCAATTACAACCCGAGGTTTGGTAGAAAGTGATATGGAGACAATAGTTGATTTAATCGACAGGGTACTTTTAAACGCATCTAATGATGAATTGTTAGAAGAAATCGCAGGCGAAGTAAATGATATGATGAGCGAAAGAGCCATTTTTGTTTATTAATTAAAACTCTAAATAAAATAGGAAACCTGTTCTTTTTGAGCAGGTTTTTTTTATTGATACTGTTACAAAATCAGATTTCTGCTACTAATATCAAAACCATCATCAAAAAACATCAATCAAATGAAAATCAAAATCCAATTTCTAACAGGTTTAATCTGCCTGATTACTAATTTTTTAAATGCACAGACCGGAACTATAAAAGGAAGTATTTCCGGTATTGAAAATCCATCTGGTAATTCCATTCTTGTCACATTACTGACAGTCAAAGACAATTCGATAGTCAAAACCCAAATTCCCGAAGACAATGGTAGTTTTGAGTTTCTGACTGTAAAAGAAGGCAACTATACCATCGTCATCGAAAACGAAAATTATAAACCTTATCAAAGTAAAATCATTACGATATCAAAAGAGCAACTGACCGTTTCTTTACCAACAATTGTTCTGCAGAAAACAGAAGCTAATTCGTTAAAGGAAGTAGTGGTTCAAAAGAAAAAAGCATTTGTAGAAAACAAGATTGACAAAACAGTTTTAAATGTTGATGCCCTAATTTCAGCTGCAGGCGGTGACGCAATGGATGTTCTTGAGAAAGCTCCGGGAATTATTGTTGATGAAAACGGAACCATAACTTTTAAAGGTAAAAGCGGTGTGGCTGTTTTTATAGATGATAAACCAACTTATCTATCAGGCGCTGATTTAGAAGCCTATCTAAAATCCTTACCAGCTAGCACATTAAATCAAATTGAGCTGATGACAAATCCTCCCGCAAAATACGATGCGGCTGGTGGTGCAGGAATTATCAATATCATTACCAAAAAGACAAAAGTAAAAGGCTTTAACGGAAGCGCTACTTCGCGTGTTTCTCAAGGAAAGCGAGCACAAACTCGGGAAGGGCTGAATTTGAATTATCTGAATGACAAAGTAAGGTTATTTGGAAATGCTGGATATGCCTATCAAAACGCGATTAATGATTTATATATTTTCAGGCGGTTTAAAAACCCTGATTTGACGACTAAGAGTTTGTTTGATCAGTATAGTATGATAGACAGAAAAGCGCAAAACACAAACGGTGCTATTGGAATGGATTATTATGTTACCGAAAAATCAACTATCGGAGTTGGATTGTCGGGAATCTTTAAATCGGGCAATCAAAGAAGTGATGTGAATAGTATTTTATCTGATGCATCCCATGTTGTAGATTCAACGATAGTGGCAAAAAACAGGGAAAAGGAAAAGTTTAAAAATGGAAGCATCAACCTAAATTACAGATACGATATTGACAGCATTGGTACTAAATATACAATGGATTTTGATTATTTAAGATATTCAACAGGAACGAATCAACGGTTTGACAACACCATTTACCAACCTGATAATTCGATAAGCAATCAGGATGAATTACTTGGAGATTTGCCTGCAAAAATAAATATCTATTCACTGAAAACCGATTATTCGCATCCTTTAAAAAATGACGGTCTAATTGAAACCGGATATAAAATCAGCATCTCAAAGACTGATAATGTTGCCGATTATAGGGATGTTATTAATGGCGTTGCACTTCCAAACTATGATTCAAGTAATCATTTCAAGTACAACGAAATGATAAATGCAGCTTATGTAAATTTTAACGCCAGCTATAAACGATTCACTTTTCAAACAGGACTTCGTTTGGAAAATACATACTCAAAAGGAAATCAATTGGGAAATCCTGAAAAACCCGCATCACAGTTTAAAAAGTCTTACACCAATTTGTTTCCGACCATTTTTGTGCAGTATAAATTAGATTCTATTGGCAATAATCAATTGGTTTTGTCTTATGGGAAACGCATTAACCGTCCCTATTTTCAGGATTTGAATCCGTTTGTAAGTCCGTTGGATAAGTTTACATTCTATTCTGGAAATCCTTATCTAAATCCATCCTTTGCCTATAATTATGAACTTTCATATCGTTACAAAGGATTGTTTTCTACCACATTAAGTTATGGCGATACCAAAGACGACATCAATGAAACTATTGAGATTAATAACGGAATTTATTACAGTCGTCCGGGAAATATTGGTAAAAGCCAATATTACAGCATTAATTTCACTGTTGATACTCCAATTTATAAATGGTGGAAAACTAATATCTATTCTGAAGTTACACACTCTGTATTTAAAAGTAAGCTCTATACGGAAGATTTAAACACATCAGGGACTTTTTGGTCTTCACAGATAAATAATTCTTTTACCTTTTCAAAAAACTGGTCCGGTGAACTCAGTGGAAATTATCAAACAAAAATAATAGCCACTCAATTTATCTTAGGTGCAAGAGGCTCAGTAAACTTAGCTGTTAAAACAAAAATAATGGAAGGAAAAGGCAGTCTCAAGTTTTCTGTAAATGACATTTTTTATGGAGGAATAGTTCATGGCACTATTAACAATCTTCAGTTAACGGATGCAAGCTGGGTTAACAGACGTGATTCACGGTTTGCTGCGCTGACCTTTGCTTATAGTTTTGGAAAAGCTTTTAAATCGAAAGAGCAGCATGATGCAACTGGTGCAGATAGTGAAAAAAATAGGGTAAAAGATTAATGTAAAAGTGTATTTTTGAGTTTTAATTTTTAAACTATGGGAGTATTACGATTAGAACTGCCAACCGACCCACGTTGGGTAAATATCGTTGAGAAAAACATTGAGGAAATTCTAACAGATCATGCGTGGTGTGAACAAAAAGCTGCTACCAATGCTATAACAATCATCACGAACAATTCGGAACATGAAGATTTGGTTACCGATTTATTGGCACTCGCCAAAGAAGAACTCGATCATTTTGAAATGGTGCATGACATCATCAAAAAGCGTGGATTGAAACTTGGTCGTGAGCGCAAAGATGATTATGTAAATGAACTGGCACAATACATGAAACGGAGCAATACCGGAAGCCGTGTTTCGGGCTTGGTAGAACGTTTGCTTTTTTCAGCCATGATTGAAGCAAGGAGCTGCGAGCGTTTTAAAGTACTGTCTGAAAACATTCAGGATGAAGAATTGTCAAAATTCTATCGTGAACTGATGGAAAGCGAAGCCGGGCATTATACCACTTTTATTACTTATGCCCGAAAATATGGCAAAGGGATTGACGTTGAAAAGCGCTGGCGCGAATGGTTGGCGTTTGAATCAGAAATTATTGCTAATTATGGTAACAAAGAAACAATACACGGTTAAAAATCCTTCGAAAGAAGGATTTTTTTTATGATGTACGTCACAGTATTCGCAATCAATTATTGTAAATTTGACATCATGAATTTAATCCGTTGTGGTTTTATGAAACAAATAAAAACCTTACTTTTCCTTGCCATTGTTTTTGTAACTTCCTGTTCTAAAAAAGACAATATCGAATTTCAAACCAAAAAAGGTACCGTTACCGAAAGTGTATATGCTTCCGGAGTTGTGAAATCGGAAAATCAGTATACAGTCTATTCAACCGTTAATGGCGTATTACAAAAAATTGACATTGCAGTAGGTCAGACGGTAACCCAGGGACAGTCTTTGTTTGAGATTGAAAGCGAAAAAGCCAGTCTAAATACCGAAAATGCCCGTTTAGCTTATCAGTTAAGCCAGGAAAGCAATCGCTACACACAGGACAAAATTTCTGAAATGGAAACCAAAGTTCAAATGGCTAAAGATAAACTCGCATTGGATCAATCGGTTTATAACCGGAATAAAAATATCAAACAATATAATATCATTTCTGAGGTTGAATACGAAAAGGTAGAACTTGCTTATAAGAACTCAAAATCTAATTATGAGGCTGCTTTAAAGCAATTATCGCAGTTAAAAACACAGCTAAAAAATGAACAAAGTCGGAATACTGTTAATTTAAAAATAGCTGAAAAGTCACAAGGTGATTTTATTGTAAAGAGTGCTTTTTCAGGAGAATTGTATGATGTATTTGTAAAAGAAGGCGCTATGATTACTCCGCAAACTCCGCTGGCGATTATCGGCAAAAAGAATTCTTATTTACTTGAATTGGATGTTGATGAAAACGATATGGTGCGGGTAAAACTGGGGCAAATTATCGAAGTTACTATGGATAGCTACAAAGGGAAAGTTTTTGAAGCTACCGTTGATAAAATCTATCCGATTATGGATGAACGCTCCAGGACTTTTAAAATAGAAGCACACTTTGTAAATACACCACCACAATTGTACCCTAATTTAACTGCTGAAGCGAACATAATAATTCAGACCAAAAAAGATGTACTCACTATTCCTAAATCTTATCTAATTGATGAAAAATATGTTTTGGTAAATAAAGACGAAAAGCGAAAAGTAAAAGTTGGGCTGAATGATTATAAAAATGCTGAAATCATAGAAGGCCTGAAAGCAGGTGAAACTATATACCAACCAAAATAATGAATTTCAGGCTCATTATAAATATTGCCGTTCATTTGCTTCGGGCGCGGTTAAAGCAAACTGTGGTTGCTGCAGTGGGCGTCACTTTTGGTATCGCCATGTTTATTACATTGGTAAGTTTTATGAACGGGATGAATGACTTGCTCGATGGCTTAATGCTTAATAGAACGCCTCATGTTCGTTTGTATAACGAAATAAAGCCTTCTGAAGAACAACCAATTTCGCTGTCGGCAAAATATAAAAGCAACACTAACTTTATCAGTTCAATCAAACCAAAGGATAGAGGTAAAGCCATTTATAACAGTCAGGCGATCATAAAAAATTTAAAAGCAGATGACAGGATTATCGATGTTGCGCCCAAAATTACAGAGCCTGTTTTTTTTAATTCGGGAACCATAGAAATATCAGGAATCATCAATGGAATTGATGTTGTAGCTGAAGATAAATTATTTCAACTAAGTGATTATATGGTTGAGGGTAAAATTTCTGATTTAAAGCAAAATAACAGTATTGTTATCGGAAAAGGATTAGCAGATAAAATGCTCTTGACTACCGGTGATATTATAAAAATCACTTCGGCAAAAGGCAATTTAGCATCACTTAAAATTGTCGGTGTTTCCCAAATCGGCATTTCCGATATCGATGATAAAATAAGTTATACTTCTTTGGCAACAGCCCGAAAACTTTTAGGAGAATCTACCAGCTATGTGACCGATATTCAGGTAAAGTTGTTCGACATAACATCGGCTCCGGCATTAGCAAAAGAATTTAAATCGAAATTTGATTTGGATACCATTGACTACCAAACCACCAACTCCCAATTTGAAACTGGAAGCACAATAAGAAGCATTATATCTTATGCAGTTGGAATTGTGTTGCTTATTGTTGCAGGTTTTGGAATTTACAATATCCTGAACATGATGATATTTGAAAAAATGGACAGCATTGCAATCCTGAAAGCAACCGGTTTTTCGGGCAGCGATGTAAAATGGATATTTATTTCGCTGTCACTTATCATCGGAATTGCAGGCGGTGTTTTCGGATTGATATTTGGTTACATCTTTTCATCCATTATTGATGTACTGCCTTTCAACACAGCATCATTGCCAACAGTTAAGACCTATCCAATAAATTATAATCCTGTTTTTTATGTTATTGGGATTTCATTCGCTTTGATTACAACTGCTGTCGCCGGATTTTTCCCGGCATTAAAAGCAAGCAAAATTGATCCGGTAGAAATTATTAGAGGAAAATAGAAGATGAATGATATAGTTTTAGAAACAAAGGATTTGACAAAATACTTCTACGACCCGATTAAGTTTCAGGTATTGAAGCAAATCAATATGACCATTAATCACGGCGAGTTTGTTTCTATTGAAGGAAAATCAGGCTGCGGGAAATCTACATTATTGTACCTGTTGTCAACAATGGATACACAATACGACGGGCAGTTGTTTATTCATAATGAATTAATTACCGGAAAATCAGATAAGGAATTGGCAGTAATCAGAAATGAAAAAATAGGTTTTGTTTTTCAGTTTCACTATTTGCTTTCCGAATACAATGTGCTCAAAAACGTAATGCTTCCCGGAATGAAACTGGGAAAACTATCTGATGATGAAATAGAACATAATGCTATGCAGCATCTAAAAACTCTTGACATGGAAGACCAGGCACTTAAAATGCCCAATCAATTAAGTGGTGGTCAAAAACAACGTGTTGCTATAGCCAGGGCATTAATCAACAATCCGTTAATCATTATGGGAGATGAACCAACTGGGAATCTCGACAAGAAAAACAGTGATATGGTTTTTGATATTTTTAATCAATTGGCCAAAGAACAAAATCAAACTTTACTGATTGTTACACACGATCATGATTTTGCCTCAAAAACCAACAGAATCATTACAATGGAAGATGGAAGAATCATCAAACTGCATTGATATTTAACAAATTAGTGTTGATAAATTACTGATTACTTTTTCATAAATCGATTCAATTTTTACATCTAAATTCTATATTTGAATCAATAGATTTTGACCAAATGAGAATTGAAACCGATATAAAATTAGGCTTTAAAGACGTAATGATCCGTCCGAAACGTTCTACTTTAAACAGCCGTGCGCAGGTAAGTTTGGAACGCGAATTCAAATTCATGCACAGCACAGCAACATGGACAGGAATACCGATTATGGCTGCTAATATGGATACTGTCGGTACCTTTGAAATGGCGTTGGCACTTGCAAAAGAAAAACTCTTTACAGCAATTCATAAGCATTACACAGTTCAGCAATGGAATGACTTTATTAAATCGGCTCCAAAAGACATCAGTGATTATATTGCTGTGAGTACCGGAACGGGAAAGAATGATTTCAAAAAGATTGCTGAAATATTTGAATCCAATCCTCAACTGAAGTTTATCTGCATCGATGTAGCCAATGGCTATTCGGAACACTTTGTTCAATTTTTGCGTCAGGCGCGAAAACAATTCCCCGATAAGGTAATTATTGCCGGAAATGTAGTTACAGGTGAGATGGTCGAAGAATTGCTTCTTGAAGGTGCCGATATTGTTAAGGTTGGAATTGGCCCGGGCTCTGTTTGTACTACAAGAGTTAAGACAGGTGTTGGTTATCCACAGCTATCTGCAATTATTGAATGTGCCGATGCTGCCCACGGATTGGGCGGGCATATCATCAGCGATGGCGGCTGCACCATTCCGGGTGATGTTGCCAAGGCTTTTGGTGCGGGTGCCGATTTTGTCATGCTTGGCGGAATGTTAGCTGGTCATACTGAAAGTGGCGGTGACATGATTGAAATAAATGGTGAAAAGTACAGGCAATTCTACGGAATGAGTTCTGAAACCGCAATGAAAAAACATGTCGGCGGTGTTGCTGAATACCGTGCCAGCGAAGGAAAAACAGTTCAGGTTCCTTTTAAAGGCGATGTCATTGGAACTGTTCAGGATATTCTGGGCGGAATAAGAAGTACTTGTACCTATGTGGGAGCCTCAAAACTAAAAGAACTGACCAAACGCACGACTTTTATCAGGGTTATTGAACAGGAAAACCGAGTGTTTACAAAGTAGTTATTTTATAATCAGATTATACTTTTCCAAAAGACCTTTCAATCCATCTGTTGAAAAAATAGCTTTGGCTAATTTATTTTTTTCAGGGTCAATGCTGTAATCATAACTTGTGTAGAAATCGGCTTTGTTGGCAATAGTGTCAATAAAGACAGCCTTTCTCAGATTACAATTATCAAATAACACTTCGGTCAAATCACTTGCCATAAAGTCGACTGCAATCATGCTGCAGTTGATAAACTGCATTTTCTTTAACTTCAAAGAATAGAATTTGGCATAATCCAACAGGCAATCCTTGAAGTGAAATTCATAAATCACCTGATCGGTCATGGCAAAGTTTACATTGGTGAAATTACATCCGGTAAACTGTACACCGCGAAGCGAAACATAATTGATTTTCGTATCCTTAAAATTGCAGTCAAAGAAATTACTGTCGATGAAGGCTACGGTCTGAAAGGTGCAGGCAGTAAAATCACAGCCATAGAAATTACAATTTTCAAAATCCTTGTATTTGATATCGGCTTCTTCGAAGTTGATGTCTCTGAATTCTTTATCGAGGATATAATCTGGATGCATAGATATTTTTTTTTCACAGGTAAAACTACTAAAATAAAATGCAATTGCTTACTAAATAACTGTTGATAAAATTTAAGATATAAACAGGTGGAAAATGCTACATTTGATTTTCGCAAAAAAAATATGGCAAACAAAATCAATACTTTTTTTAAGCTGATTAGACAGTCGCTCAAAGGTGAGCAACACGATTATACCCTTGGTAATGTTAAAGTTGCCATTCTTTTATTAGCTGTTCCTATGATATTAGAGCTGAGCCTCGAATCGGTTTTTGCTGTCGTTGATATTTATTTTGGCGGGCATTTGCCCAATGCTGATGTGTCGGTAGCTACGGTTGGTTTGACAGAAGCTGTAATCTCGTTGGTGTATACGCTCGGTATCGGATTGAGTACAGGTGCTACTGCAATAGTTGCTCGGCGTGTTGGAGAAAAGAATTTTATGGAAGCTTCAAAATCGGGAGCGCAAGCCATACTTGTATCTTTGCTTGTGGCGGCTATAGTTGCGTTTTGTGGTGTTTATTTCGCTTCAGATATTTTATCATTAATGGGAGCACAGCCAGAAGTTATACAAAACGGAACTATTTTTACTAAGATAATTTTTGCCAGTAGTCCGTCCATCATTTTATTGTTTTTGATAAATGGAATATTTCGTGGTGCGGGCGATGCTGCAATGGCTATGCGAAGCCTTTGGCTGGCCAGTTTGATTAATATTGTTTTGTGTCCGCTTTTGATTTATGGTTACGGTCCGTTTCCTGAATTAGGTTTGAAAGGTGCAGCGATTGCTACTGCAATTGGAAGAACAACTGGTGTATTGTATCAATGTTATCATTTGTTTCTGAAAGACAGAATGATTAGAATACATCAAGAGTATTTCAAACCTAATGCTGAGATTATAAAATCGCTGCTGAATATTTCGATGCCGGCAATGCTACAGTTTTTCATTCAAAGCGGCAGTTGGATTATCTTAACATACATTGTTTCGATTACCGGAAGTACTGATGCCAGTGCGGGTTATCAAATTGCCATTAGAAATGTAGTGTTCTTTATTTTGCCGGCATGGGGATTGAGCAATGCGGCGGCGACTTTGGTAGGGCAGAATTTGGGTGCCAAACAACCAGAAAGAGCAGAACAAAGTGTCTTATTGACAACAAGGTATAATGTCATTTTTATGAGTTTTGTGACTTTGCTATTTGTTTGTTTTTCAGAAGTGATTATCAGCTTTTACACTGCCGATAAAGTGATTTTGAATTATGGTAGCCAGGCGTTACGCATTATTGGTTTTGGTTATGTTTTTTATGGTATCGGAATGGTGATGATACAATCGTTGAATGGAGCAGGCGATACCAAAACACCCACATGGATCAATGTTTTTTGTTTTTGGATGATTCAGATTCCGTTGGCTTGGTTTTTGGCTGTTCATTTAAATTTTGGACCGCTTGGTGCTTTTATAGCAATTCCTTCAGCAGAAACCGTTTTAGCTGCTTTGGCTTTTTATTTCTTCAAAAAAGGGAAGTGGAA
>DBIH01000012.1 GCA_002296885.1 Flavobacterium sp. UBA807
AATACTGGAACAAAAACAATTAATAACGTTCTTTTGGCTGGTAAATCAAGATTTATAAATTCTTTCAGATAAATAAAACTGATGATAAGAAATTCAATCAAAAAAAAATGAATTATATGCGATAGGCTTAGGTAAGCCTATCGCATTATAAAACCCGTAATGAGAAAGTACCATGTGCACCTCCTGTACCACCGGATCCATCATACCAGGTTACAGAAGCATTTGTACCTGATAAACCACTATATGTTAAAGTAGTAGTAGTGTTATTACAGATTGGGCTTGCAATAGCACTCGCTGAGACGAGGGATACATTGGTACAGTTAACTGCAAAAGTTGCACTAATGGTATGATTTGCTTTTACATTTGTAAAGGTATATGAAGTCAATGGTCCTTGCGAAACAGAATCTATCACTACATCAACAACATGATATCCCGAATCAGCGGTAATGGTATAAGTTGGGCTGGTGCCGCAATTCACACTACCGCTTCCCGGACTAATCGTACCATTAGCCCCGGCCGAGGTAGTTATGGTATAGGTATTCGTTGAGTAGATAGCTGTGATGGTATGATTAGCCTGTACATTACTAAAATTGTAGACATAAGTATATTGCAATAGTTGAGTCACATTCGACATAACCGAAACACCATCCACAAGTACATCAGTTAATCCATGACATTCATCTGTTCGAATAAAATAATCAAGACCTTGACCACAGTTTAAAGTAACTGTCCCATAAGGAGATATATCTCCTGCTGATCCCTGAATTGCTGTGATAGTATATGTCTTTTGCACAAAAGTCGCACTGATTGAATGAGCAGACTGAACATTAGTAAAAGTATAGGAACTAATAGGACCTTGAGAAACACCATCCACAATTACATTCTGAATAGCATAGCATGCATTTGGAGTTATCGTAAACGTTGGGCTGCTGCCACAAGACACGTCACCACTTCCCGGACTGATTGAGCCATTTGCTCCAGATGTAACTGTAATTGTATAGGGACCACTTTGAACCCATGTTACAGATATAGTGTGATTAGCCTGAACATTGGTAAATGTATATGTGCCTCCGCTGTTAAAATCACCGGTAGTCATAGAGGAAGACAAAATCGGGTTTCCGTCGATAAATACGTTTGCAATACTATAACACGAGAATGGTGTTATGGTAAATGTTTGACTTCCCCCTTCATTAACCACATTTGCCCCATAAGGAGATATTGACCCTAACTGATTTTGGAATGATGCATTTGCAGTAATTGTATAAGTATTGATTGCAAAAGTAGCATCAATAGTTTGGTTTGATGTTACGTTAGTGAAATTGTATGTGCCAACAGCTCCTACAGAAACACCATTCACTTTAACATCTGCAATATGATATCCTGAATTTGCTGTTATAACATAGGACTGACCATTTCCTGAACATACTGTTGATACACCATTCGGAGAAATGCTTCCATTAGATCCTGCTGAGGCAGTAATAGTATAGGTTGGCCTGAAAGCATTTACTATAATAGTACCGTCTGTAGTACATCCATTCAAGGTTGCTCTTACATAGTAAGTTTGTGCATTGGTAACCGCTGTTGGATTTCCAACAGATGTAATATAGTTATCGCTAAAGTAACTTAAAGCACCCCCATTAGACGAAGAAGCAGCACTTGTCAAATCTGCTGTAGTAGCTCCACAAGCAGGAGTAATATTGCCAGTACTCAGTTGTGGCAATGGTTTAATAGTTACCGTAGGAGTACCACTTACTGAAGCAGTACATCCACCAGTTGTTCGGGTTACAGAAACAAGTATATATTGAGTTGTTGAACCAGGACTAACTGAAATATTGGCTCCGCTTGTATAATTATTTACTGTAATATTTGATGAACTCGGAATTGTATTATATACAACAGTGTATCCATTAGCGACAAGACCTGAAGGATCTGTTATGGCAACTGAAAGGTTTGCACTATTTCCCGGGCAAACTGAAGTGGTTCCCGAAAGTACGGCACTCATAGGATTTGAGGATAAAGAAAAATTAAGATCATTGAAATAAGTGTTTGTACCAATTGCTGCACCGCCTCTGAAATTAAAGAATCTAACTTGTCTTGGAACCTGACCTCCTGAAGGGTTCATAAGAGTACCAGTAATAACTTCCGAAATAGTAGAATTAGATATACTGTTTAATGTAATAACATAGGTAGTAGAAGATGTTAGAGTGAAGACTACATTCAAGCCTCCTGAGGTAAAACCAAGGTTTGTATTGCTTGCTCCCGAACTATCATTTTTAACATAGAAACTCCCTCCTCCGGTAAAATAAACCTCTACTAAATTTTCACCTGCTGTATTTTGGATTCCAAATCCAACAGTTCCGGCATTTGTTGGACCATCAATACTTCCATTGTCAAATCTGAAACTTAATTGAGTGTTATTTACCATATTGGCAATCAAAGGACGAACAGCCGAACTAGTTGGACTGTTACCACCATTGTTGTTGGCATAAATTCCCCATGCTTTTCCGCTAGTTAATACATCGCAATCACTATTTGAACTTGTAGCAGTAAAAGAACCTGTTTGTGCTGAATTCCCATTGGTTGTAACTGCCCAATTACCAAAGCCACAAACATTATCATTTTGTCCTGAACTAAGACCACCGTTATAAGTAGCTGAAGATGCATTGCTGTTATAATTAACACAGGTATTATAAACTATGGTAGTAGTTGCAGCAGAACTGTTACATCCATTGGCATCCTTAACTACAACAGAAACTGCCGTGGTAGGAGAACTGTATGATTTTGTAGCAGAAGAAGTAAAACCTGCATTATCCCAATTAAAAGAAGTACCTCCACTGGCTTTTAAAATAGTACTGTTGCTACTACAAACCGAAGTAGCCCCACTTATTGTTGCTGTTGGTAATGCGTTAACTGTAATCGTCCTGTCGGATGTGCCAGCACTACATGATCCGGGTGTATCTGTTGTTAGCCTAAGAGTAACCGGACCATTATAATTTGCTGCAGGAGTATAAGTTACTGTATCAGGAGTAGCTGTCTGACTAGTGCTGCTAAGGCTTCCTCCTCCGGAAACTATCGACCAAGCAGCCGTTGAAGCAGTGCCTCCAAAGCTTGATCCTGACAACGTAATTGCTGAAGGAGTAGCAGATTGACAAACACTGTTAGGCCCTCCGGCATTTGCAGTAGGGCATTGAGGAGTATAGTTAGATACTGAACTTAATTCCATCGTCTTCAATTCAATATCAGAACTTGCACCTGTCAAGGTATAAGTAGAAGTAAAAATATAATAGTATACTGTAGTTCCATTGGTATTTGTTACTAAAGGAATAGTCGTCGAATAGCTATTAGAACCAGTAGTTCCGATTGAATTGATTGTAGAAGAAGAGAAGTTTGAATTTGTAGAAAAACGAATATATAGTTTTTGATCGCTAGGCAAATTAGCACTTATCGTTCCCGAAACAGTAACATTAGTACCGGCTGCAACTGCACCTGATGGTGTTCTTGAAACCGAACTTATAGTAACTGGAGCACTTGTAGTTTCCATTACATAACCACTCGAATTTGAACTGGTGTTAACATCCTGAAAAGTAAAAGTATAATACCTACCATTGGTTACAGCGTATGAACCGGCACCACCATTCCCATCACCGTAAGCAAAATAGGTTTGTGCTGAAGCACTGCCTACACTAACATTATTTGACCAAACTTTTGAACCGCCGGGATTATTAAAGTCGTTATCGGAATTACTAGACTGATTGTACACCTTCCAGAAATTATTCCCTGTAAAAGTTGCAAGACGTTGAAACCTCCAGCTACTCACTGATGAACCAACATTTCTGTATACACCTGAAACTCCACTTCCAGAAAAGTTGTTGGCAGTATTATCATACATATACACTGTCGTAGTTTGTGCAGAAACTGATAATACATTAACCAAGAAAATACTAGTTAGTAGTAAAAATTTTTTCATAAAATTAATTATTAAAATTAGTAATTGTAAAATGAAATAACATCAGTACAAAACGTACGAGTTTATAGGGCTAACTTTACTGTTTGTGTAGTTTGGGACGATAAAACTATAAAAATTAATTACCTAAATCACAAAACGTAAGTCTGGGAAACAAACGAAAACGTTTGCGTGCTAATAAATTCTTAAAATTACGTTAACGAAATAGGAAATCTAGAATAATTTCAACCTAAAATTATCAAGTTTATAATTAATTTCCTAATAGAATGCAAAAAAAATCCGCTTAAAGCGGATTTTAAAATTTATAAAATAAAACAGTATCCTACTGATACTGTTTCTCATAGTACGTTTGATAATCACCTGAAGTAACGTTCTTAAGCCATTCTTCATTTGACAAATACCAGTCGATAGTTTTTTCCAAGCCCTGTTCAAACGTTACCGATGGTTTCCAACCTAACTCCCTATTGATTTTTGTAGCATCAATAGCATAACGCAAATCGTGTCCCGGCCTGTCTTTTACATAGGTAATCAGCTTTTCCGATTCGCCTGCTGGTCTTCCAAGTTTACTATCCATCTGACGGCAAAGTAGTTTTACCAAATCAATATTCTGCCATTCATTAAAACCTCCAATATTATAGGTCTCGTGATTTTTCCCTTCATGGAAAACCAAATCAATGGCAATGGCATGATCAATTACAAATAACCAGTCACGTGTATATTTTCCATCACCATAAACCGGCAATGATTTATTATTGATGATATTGTGAATGAACAACGGAACCAGTTTCTCAGGAAAATGATTTGGACCGTAATTATTAGAGCAATTTGTAATCACATAAGGCAATCCGTAAGTTTCACCATAAGCTCTTACAAAGTGATCGGAACTGGCTTTTGAAGCTGAATAAGGGGAGTTTGGATCGTATGGAGTTGTTTCGGTAAACAGACCTTCAGCACCCAGACTTCCGTAAACCTCATCAGTAGAAATGTGATAAAAACGTTTTCCTTCATAGTTATCTTTCCAGATAGTCTTAGCTGCATTTAACAGATTCATTGTTCCGATAACGTTGGTTTTCACAAATGCCAACGGATCTGTTATGGAGCGGTCAACATGGGATTCTGCCGCCAAATGTAAAACACCGTCAAACTGATGCTTTTGAAACAAATCATTTATAAAATCGGCATCAACTATATCACCTTTTACAAAAGTATAATTAGGCGATTGATCAATATCTGCAATGTTTTCAAGGTTTCCTGCATAAGTCAGAGCATCCAAATTGAAAATCTGGTAATTTGGATATTTTGTCACAAACCGTCTTACAACGTGTGATCCGATAAATCCAGCTCCTCCTGTAATTAAAATCTTTTTCATTCGTAATTCGTAATTTGTAATTCCTAACTCTTAAAGTCTTCCGTCTGCTTTTTCGTTTAAAATTCCTTTTACATCAAATAAAACCCCATTTGATTTTTTTAGTTTAGATAAATCAACAGTGGCAAACTCCTTGTGAGCCACACCTAAAACTATGGCGTCAAAAGTATCTGAAGGTAATTGATTGGTCGTAGTTAATTTATATTCGTGCTCCACTTCTGAAGGTTTTGCCCAAGGATCAAAAATAGTCACCTGAATTCCGTAGTCTGCCAAAGCATGTACTACATCAACAATTTTAGTGTTCCGAACATCCGGGCAATTCTCTTTAAAAGTTATACCCAGCATTAATAGTTTGGCACCATTGATAGTAACACCTTTCTTAATCATAAGTTTCACAACCTGAGAGGCTACATATTCGCCCATACTATCATTCAATCGTCTTCCAGCCAAAATAATTTCGGGATGATACCCTTTTTCCTGTGCTTTTTGTGCCAGATAATAGGGATCAACACCGATGCAGTGTCCACCAACCAATCCCGGTTTGAAAGGAAGGAAATTCCATTTTGTACCGGCAGCTTCCAAAACAGAATGCGTGTCAATTTCCAACAAATTGAAAATCTTTGCCAATTCATTCACAAAAGCAATATTAATATCGCGCTGTGAGTTTTCAATAACTTTTGCAGCTTCGGCTACTTTTATGGATGGTGCTAAATGTGTTCCCGCAGTGATAACCGATTTGTATAATTCGTTAACTCTTTGCCCTATTTCCGGAGTTGAGCCTGAGGTTACTTTTAAGATTTTCTCAACGGTGTGTTCTTTATCTCCCGGATTAATCCTTTCAGGCGAATAACCTGCAAAGAAATCGACATTGAATTTTAAACCGCTGACTCTTTCCAGAACCGGAATACATTCTTCTTCGGTTACGCCCGGGTAAACAGTCGATTCATAAATAACAACATCTCCTTTTTTCAAAACTCTTCCAACGGTTTCACTCGACTTGTACAAAGGTGTCAAATCGGGTCTGTTGTTTTTGTCAACCGGTGTCGGAACAGTTACGATATAGAAATTACAATCCCTTATAGCATCGATATCATTGCTGCAAAATAATCCGTTTGAATTGCTGCTTGAGCTTACAAGTACGCTTTTCAAAGTGCTTTCATCAATCTCCAAAGTAGAATCGATTCCAGAATTCAATTCCTGGATTCTTTTATGATTGATATCGAAACCTACGACCGGATATTTTGTGGCAAATAATCGCGCCAAAGGCAAACCAACATATCCTAATCCAATAACTGCTATTTTAATATTCATGAGATTTCTTTAACTAATTAATCCTAAGAAAAGGAAGCAAATATACTTTATTTAATTAAACACCAATAGATTGGTAGACAAAACCAATTGCTTTCAGTTTATCGGCATCTAAAAGATTTCTTCCGTCAAAAACAAAGGCCGGTTTCAACATATTGTCGTAGATTTTTTGCCAATCATAATCCTTAAACTCATCCCATTCTGTCAATACTGCAATTGCGTGCGCATTTTTGCAGGCATCATAAGCATTCTCATAGGATTTAATGTGTTTTTCATTTTCGGCAGGTTTTCTGGTTTCAAGGTAATTCAAATCAGAAAGGACTTGCTCCTGACCTACTTTCGGATCAAACAAAGCAATCTTAGCTTGCTCATTTATCAAATCATCGGCAACATAAATAGCTGCCGATTCTCTTGTATCATTGGTATCTTTTTTAAATGCCCATCCCAGGAAAGTAATCTTTTTGCCTGAAACTGTATTGTAAAGTGTTTGTACGATATTCTTAGAGAAACGTCTTTTCTGATGGTCATTCATGATGATAACCTGCTCCCAGTAATCGGCAACTTCATTAAGCCCGAATGCTTTTGAGATATAAACCAAATTCAAGATATCTTTTTGAAAACATGATCCTCCAAAACCTACTGAAGCTTTTAGGAATTTTGGTCCAATTCTGCTGTCCATTCCTATCGCTCTGGCAACTTCATTTACGTTAGCTTCTGTTTTTTCACACAATTCAGAAATGGCATTTATAGACGAAACTCTTTGTGCTAAAAAGGCATTGGCAACTAATTTAGAGAGTTCAGATGACCAAACATTAGTTGTTAAAATTCTTTCTCTCGGAACCCAGTTAGCATAAACATCTACTAAGGCCTGGATGGCTTTTTGCCCTTCCTCCGAAGATTCTCCTCCAATCAAAACCCTGTCCGGATTCAACAAATCGGTTACTGCTGTTCCTTCTGCAAGGAACTCGGGGTTGGAAAGGATTTGAAACTGGACTCCGTTTCCGGTGTTATCCAAAATACTTTTGATTGCTTCTGCAGTCCTTACCGGTAAGGTCGACTTTTCTACAATGATTTTATTGTTTTTTGCTACGCGTGCAATCTGGCGAGCACAAAGCTCAATGTGTTTTAAATCAGCCGCCATTCCTTTTCCGGTTCCGTAAGTTTTTGTAGGCGTATTTACAGATATAAAAATTAAATCGGCTTCATCAATGGCATTGTCTACTTCGGTTGTAAAAAATAAATTCTTACCACGGGTATTTCCAACAATTTCATTTAGACCAGGTTCGTAAATTGGAATGTTATTGACATCCTTATCATTCCAGGCTGCAATTCTGGTTTCATTTAGATCGACTACGGTAACTTTAATGTTAGGGCATTTTTGTGCAATAACCGCCATAGTTGGTCCGCCTACATATCCTGCACCAATACAACAAATGTTTTTAATTTTCATTCTAATCTGTTATTTTAAATTGTTCCAATACCATTTCACTGCTTCTTTCAAACCAGCCTGAAAAGAGTATTGTGGAGTATATTTTAATAATTTTTTTGCCTTATCAATACTTGCCAATGAGTGGGGAATATCTCCTGCTCTGTTTGGTCCGTGTATTACTTTTACATTTGAAATTTCTGGATCAAACTCAGACAGGTATTCCTTTAAATAAGAAACCATATCGTTTAAAGTTGTCCTGTCTCCAAAAGCCGTATTATAAACGGTATTTACAGCTTCCGGATTTTTAGTCAGCATTGCCAGTTCATTCATTTGGATAACATTATCAATATAAGTGAAATCCCTCGAGAAATTACCGTCACCATTAATAACCGGGCTTTCATGTTTCATCAACTGCATCACAAATTTCGGGATCACAGCCGCATAAGCCCCGTTAGGATCCTGTCTTCTTCCAAACACATTGAAATAACGCAAACCAATCGTTTCTATACCATAGGTATTACTAAAAATCTCAGCATACAATTCATTTACATATTTTGTAATCGCATAAGGTGAGAGCGGTTTCCCGATTTTATCCTCAACTTTTGGCAGGCTCTCTGAATCACCATACGTAGAAGAACTGGCAGCATAAACAAATCTTTTTACTCCGGCGTCTTTTGAAGCAGTCAGCATATTTAGAAACCCTGAAACATTTACTTCATTACTTGTAACCGGATCATTAATAGAACGGGGCACCGAACCCAATGCTGCCTGATGCAGCACATAATCAATTCCTTCAACAGCTAATCTGCATTCTTCTAAATTGCGGATATCTCCTTCAATCAATTTAAAATTTTCATTATTCAGAAAATCACTGATCGTATGTCTGTGTCCCGTGGAAAAGTTATCCAGACAAACGACATAATATCCTTTTGATAAAAAGTATTCACAAAGATTTGCCCCAATAAATCCGGCGCCGCCTGTGATTAAAATTGTCGTTTTATCTTTTATCATTTACCAAGTTTTTTTAATAAACGATATTTCCATTTAGCAAAAAATGCAGTTGGTTCCTCGTCTTCGTGATAGCCACTGCCATAGCCATAACCATAGCTGTAACCATAACCATATCCGTAACCATAACCAACACCATATTTGGCTTTGTTTTCATAACCATTGAAAATGATGCTGATATTATTAAGCTCACCTCGTTTTGTTCTATTATTTAATAATGTCAACATTTCCTTCTTAGTGAAATTTTGGCGTACAACATAAAGCGTAACATCGCAAAATTGTGATAATTCCAAAGCATCCGAAACTAATCCTACCGGTGGAGTATCTAAAATGATATAATCATATTTTTTTCTTAACTCAGACATCATTTCTTTCATCGAATCACCAAGAATTAACTCGGAAGGATTTGGTGGAATTGGCCCGGATGTTATTACATCAAGATACGGAATGTGTGTATGCTGTATTACCTCGTCTAATTTCTTTTGACCAATTAAGAAATTTACCGCTCCCAAATCATTTTGAATATTAAAATCATCAAAGATTTTTGGCTTCCTTAAATCCAGCCCGAGAATTATCGTTTTCTTTTCGCTTAAAGCAAAAACCGTTGCAATGTTTAATGAACAGAACGTTTTTCCTTCACCACTGACAGATGATGTTAGCATTAATGTCTTGGTCCCTTCAACGTTTTGTTTTTTGTATAAAAACTGAAGCGATGAACGAATCGCCCTGAACGATTCCGAGAGTGCCGACTTTGGCCTTTCAAATACAGATAAATTAGTTTCAGAATGTTTTACTCCAACAATACCAATTAACGGAATTTGTGTAATGCTCGATATGTCTTCAATATTCTGGATTGAATTACTGATGAAGAAGATGAAGAATACCAATACTAATGGAATTATAAGTCCCATGAAAAAAGCTAAAACATAGTTCACACTTGTTTTTGGCCCCAATAATCCGCCTCCAACATCTTTGGCCGGATCGATAACCTGAATGTCAGGAAGGTTGGCAGCTTTTACAATAGAAGCCTCACTTCTTTTTTGTAAAAATGTATTGTAAATGTTATCACTTAAATTGTATTTTCTGGATAACTTTAACCATTCCTGTTTGTTCTCCGGGAGCTTGTCTATTTCGGTTTCAATCTTCCCTATTTTGCCGTTGACCTGATTCAAATCATACTGCAATGCAGTTCTATAAGTATTAGCATTCTCGAGCAATACTTTCTTAACCGATTGAATCTCATTATCTATTCGTTCATAATACACTTCTCCTTTTATTGAATAAGTTAACTCTGACCGCTGAATAGAAAGATTTATAAGTTTGGCTACATTAGAATTAATATTTGGTTCTTCGATACCTGCGACTGTTGGTGCTGGTAATTTTGAAAAATCGACACTTTCCTTTAAATAGGTTTTTAATGAATTTAAATAGGCTATTTTCCTTTCTACATCATCTTTTTTGGAATCATACTCTAACAATTGTTGTTTATAATCGACTCCTCCCTGTTCAATATCAATTATGTTATTTGTTTTTCCAAAATTTTTCAAATCATCTCCCGAATCTTTCAACTGGTCTTCCATTTTTTTCAGAGTTTTATCAATGAAATTAATGGTGTTTTCGGCAAATTTGTTTTTATTCTCAAGTTGTCTCTGTATTAAAACATCTACAGTAGTATTGAGAAAATCAACCATTCTATTTTTATTGTTTCCTTGTGTACCTAATTTAAGTATTGAACCTGCCTTATCATCAATCATTACGTTAATTCCCATACAGTTTGAAACCGTAGCGTCAAAACTATTGCAACGAACTAGGATTTCTTCCCCAAATCCTACTCCTTCATATGATGGCACTAAATCCAATCTCCAATGAAGGAAAGGCAAATTAACATTTTGTCCAACCCGATAAATTCCTTTAAATTCTTTATTTGGAATTTTGACAAAACTTCTTTTAGAATCCATATATCTTATAACAGGAGCACTATTAGTTGGGAGCGTAACTTCAATCTGATATGTCTGTGAAGAAAGCATTTTTACTTTTATAAACTGTTCAGCTAATTGAAATTGATTTTTGTCGACGGTTACTTTAAACGGAACCTGACCATAAACATCTTGTAAAAAATACTTGGTTTGTCTTAAGTAATCAATGTAAAACTGTAGCCTGTCAACCACAATTTCGTTGTGCGACCTTGATTTAAGCGTGGTAGAAATCATCTGAACTTTATCAGATGTTCCTCCCCAATTAAATATTAAACTGGTATTTGATGTAAAAAACGGATTATTTTCCTCTTGTACTGCAATTGTAGTTTCAATACCATAAATCTTTTGCTTTCTTACATTTACCTGATGAGCAATTGAAAACGCAATGATTAATCCAACAGCAAACCATTTCCAATAGCTTAAAGTCTTAATTAAAAAACCTTTAAAATCAAAGCTGTTTTGTTTATCAAAAAAAGTAAAATCTTTTACGTCTAACATGAAGAATAGAATTAATTTTTAAGTAGCAAATAGGTTGTTGTTGCTAACGAAAGTAATGTAATGATAGTTGTTAAAGACTCTATCCCTGTTTTTCCTGTTCCCCAGGTCTTTTGCTTCAAAGGCTTAACATAAATATAATCATTAGGTTGAAGATAATAGCAGGGAGAATTCACCGCTTTACTGTCTGTTAAATCAATGCTGAATGTTTCGCTTCCTTGCGGATATCTTCTGATGACTTTAACATCCTTTCTATCGCCTGTGACCTCAATATCCCCTGCGTTTGCAATGGCTTCCATTATATTTACTCTGTCCTGAAATAAAACTTTTGTTCCGGTGCTCCCTACTTCACCATTAATTGTATATCGAAAACCCGCCAATTTTACAATTACAAAAATGCCCGCCTCCATTTTAAAATACTGTTCATGCAACATTTTTTCTACTTTGCTTCTAACTTCTTCTATTGTAAATCCGAGGACATTAATTTCGCCTAAAATCGGTAATCTGATATTACCGTGATCATCGACAGAATAACCCGTAAAATAACTGTTTTGTTCATTAACCGCAGTTCCTCCTGATTGACCATTTGAAGCATTAAAAATTTCAACAAGCTTTGGATCTATGGCTTTTATTGTAATTATTAAGATGTCATTAGTCTGAAGTCGATATGGTTTTTGATTTGAAGGGGTAACAACCTGAGATTCTGAGTCTTTATTGTCCTGCAAATAAATTAATTCCTTTTTTGAGATACAGGAAGTAGCTAAAACACTCAACAGAATCAATAAATATATTTTGGGTTTGTCCATTATTTTAAATAAAAAATTAGCAAACAAAGATAGTTTTTCAATTCTAATTACAAAAATGTAGTCTGCTATTATTTTGTTATATATTTTTCAGCGTATTTTCAAACGGCACGCGGTTCAGGATACTTCGTCCCAAAGTTACTTCATCAGCATATTCCAATTCATCACCAACAGCAATTCCTCTGGCTATCGTAGATGTTTTTACCGGATGATCTTTTATCTGTTTGAAAATATAAAAATTCGTGGTATCGCCTTCCATCGTTGAGCTTAGCGCAAAAATCAACTCTTCGATTTCTCCCGATTTTACTTTGTTGACCAATGAAGCAATATTCAACTGACTTGGACCAATACCATCAATAGGAGAAATTTTTCCTCCTAAAACATGATAAATTCCTTTGAACTGATTGGTGTTTTCAATTGCCATTACATCGCGAACATCTTCGACAACGCAGATAATTTTGTGATTCCTTTTCTGATTATTACAGATTTCGCATATCTCAACATCGGAAATATTGTGGCAGGAAGCACAGAATTTAATCTCTTCGCGCATTGTTGTCAAAGCCTGAGATAAAAACTGAGTCTGCTCCGAAGGTTGCTTTAATAAATGAAGTACCAAACGCAAAGCAGTCCGCTTTCCGATTCCGGGTAACTGCGCCATTTCGTTTACTGCTTTTTCAAGTAATTTTGAAGAGAATTCCATGCGGCTAAAGTAATTAATTTGAAAATTAAATAATTTGAAAATTTGAAAATTAACGTTAATACATTTTCAAATTTCCGAATCTTCAAATTGACACATTAATTTTTGTATTTTGCAGACAATAAAACCAAACTTATGTCTCCAACAACCATTTTGATTATCATCGTTATTTATTTTGGATTACTGATTTTGATTTCCAATTTAGTGAGTAAAAAAAGCTCAGATAATGACACTTTTTTCAAAGCCAATAAAAATTCAAAATGGTATTTGGTTGCTTTTGGGATGATCGGAACAGCGCTTTCGGGTGTAACATTTATCTCGGTCCCAGGTGAGGTTGGAAATCCTGATTTGCAGTTTAAGTATTTTCAGTTTGTCCTTGGAAATGCAATTGGTTTTTTAGTCATTGCCAAGGTTTTGCTCCCACTTTATTACCGAATGAATCTGACTTCAATTTATGGTTATATTGAGCAGCGTCTTGGACTCATAAGTTATAAAACCGCAGCGACCATATTCCTTATCAGCAGAACGATAGGCTCATCATTCCGTTTGTATTTGGTTGTGATTGTGCTGCAACGTTATGTATTTGACGCGTTCAATATTCCATTCGCACTGACTGTTTTAATTTCTTTAGGATTAATATTTGCCTACACCTATCGAGGCGGATTAAAGACGATTATTATCACGGATACTTTACAGACATTTTTCTTGGTTTCCTCTGTGTTCCTGACGATTTATTTTATTTGTGATAGTCTACACCTATCATTTTTTCAGGCATTCGAAGCGGTAAAAAACAGTAATTATTCTAAAGTCTTTTTCTTTGACGACTACCTCAAAGGCAATTATTTTTGGAAACAGATTCTGGGCGGAATTTTTGTAACCATTGCTATGGTTGGGCTTGACCAGGATTTGATGCAAAAGAATCTAAGCTGCGCAACCATTGGAGAAGCTCAAAAAAATATGTTCACGTTTACCGGGATTTTTGTATTAATTAATATTTTCTTTTTGAGTGTTGGTGCCTTGCTTTATTTGTATGCCGAAAAAAATGGGATTGGAATTCCGATGGTTGGCGATGTAAAAAGAACCGATTTATTATTCCCTGAAATTGCATTCAATCATTTGACGATAATTCCTTCTGTTGTCTTTTTATTGGGATTGACGGCTGCGACATTTGCTACAACCGATTCGGCTTTGACCGCTTTAACAACTTCCTTTTGTGTGGATTTCCTTGGTATGGATAAAGAGAAAAATCAGAACAAACCCAACATTGTCAGAACTCGTCATTTAGTTCATGTTGGCTTTTCGATACTGATGTTTTTGGTTATTATCGTTTTCAATTCGCTGAATGATAAATCGGTCGTTACCATGATTTTTAAAGCGGCAAGCTATACTTATGGACCGCTTTTAGGTTTGTATGCCTTTGGATTATTTATGAAATCAAAAACGGTACACGATAAGTTCGTACCATTGATTTGTGTGCTTTCACCCGCAATTTGCTTTTTTATCAGCAAATATTCAACGGAGCTTTTAGGAGATTATGTAATTGATAACGAGCTAATCATCGTAAACGGATTAATTACATTTGTTGGATTGTTTTTAATAAGCAAACCTGCTATTGAAAACACCCGATATTAAAAAGGATTCCTTAATAGCCCTGATTGCAGCGGCATCCTTTTTATAAATTGCTTGGCAATTTATAAAAAGATATAGCAGAAAGCAGGAACATGGATAATACGTTAGCCCGAACCTTCGCTTCTAATACTGATTTGTAGCCAATAAAACCAAGGTACAGGCAACTTCCACTTTAATCCCGTTGCTTTCAAGCAATTGATAAAACTGTGGATTTTCAGTTCCCGGATTGAATATGACACGTTTTGGTTTGGTTTCGATAATGTAGTTATAGTAGTCCCTTTGATTCTTTGGGTTTAGATATAAAGTTACCGTGTCGATATTGGTAAGTGGAATTTGTTTCGTCTGGATTTTAACTCCTGCAACTTCACCCTGCTGCTGTCCTATGGCAATAACCGAATGCCCTTTTTCAACTAATCTGTTAATGGCAATATTGGCATATTTATCGGGTTTTGGAGTAGCACCCAGCACTAATGTTTTCTTATTTTTCATGGCTTTCTTTTCCTTTCACAAAGATAATGCTAACTTTATATTTCGGGAGGTTTTTTTAACGTCTATTTAATATTTAAAGTAAAACTCACGGGTTATCTTTGCAAAAAAACTATGGAGCTTTTTGTTTTTCTATTTGCGGCACTTTTTTCGGTTCTGAATCCAATCGGAACTGTGCCGATTTTTGTGGGATTGACACAAGATTATTCCAAAAAAGAGCGTAAACGCGTTGCACTTTGGACAGGTTTTAATGTTTTCGTAATCCTGATTATTTCCTTTTTCATCGGACAATATGTGCTCACATTTTTCGGCATAACTATTTCAGCACTTCGAATTGCCGGTGGAATCATCATTGCAAGTTCGGGATTTGGGTTATTGAATGGAAACTTCAGTAAAAATAAAGGAATCAACAAAAAAGTGCAGGAAGATATTGAGAACAGGAACGATATCGCTTTGACTCCGTTAGCAATGCCAATGCTTGCCGGACCAGGCTCGATTTCGCTATTGATTGCTTATTATCAGGAGCACCATGAAACGACTATTGAAATCCTTTCTTCCTGCCTTGCCATTTTTGCTGTATCAGTTTTAATCTATGTCATACTACACAGCGCACATTATCTGGCAAAATATCTTGGCGCTTCGGGTATTGTGGCAATTTCAAGGATTGTTGGATTTCTTACTATTGCCATTGGAATACAATATATTATTAGCTCTGTTTTGAGTATTATTCGTGGAATATAACTATTTGATGAATGCCGAATGTCCACTGGACATTCTCCTCTTAATATCAATTTTTCGGAAGAAAAATTTCTGCCATCATACAACGTGCGCTGCCACCACCACAGGCTTCAATAGTATCCAAACTTGAATGGATAATTTCAACATGAGCTTCTAACTGAGCAATCTGTTTTTTAGTCAGGCTTTTATATGCCGCTTCACTCATGACCACAAACCGTTCGTCGTTTTTGCCTTTTACCTCAAGCATGTTTCCTGCAAAGCTATTCACCTGTTCTTCGGTAATCAGAATGATTTCTTTGTCATCACCACGAAGGCTGT
Organism: Flavobacterium sp. UBA807; assembly: GCA_002296885.1. GTDB lineage: Bacteria > Bacteroidota > Bacteroidia > Flavobacteriales > Flavobacteriaceae > Flavobacterium. The sequence goes on from DBIH01000012.1 coordinate 16,218, forward strand.
CCAATACCATTTTGCGCTCTTTTTTGTCATCGATGCTATCGGCACAAATCACGGCAAAAGTATCGCCAAGTGACATCATCACATTGGTATGGTAAATCAGTTTTCGTTCCCCATTCACCGTTTGAAACGCTTCAAAAATAACCGGAGTTAATTCGAAATCTTCACAGAACTCAATCATAATTTCCTCATCGGCTCTTGGAGAAAGTGCACAATACGCTTTTCCGTTTTCCCTGTCCAATAGTAAACTTCCTGTTCCTTCAAGAAAAATATTGTCTTCTTCTGCTGAAGTATAATCAACGATTTGATTAATTTGAAAACCTTCATCTTCCAAAATATCGAGTATGTCTTCCCTTCTTTCAGGACGACGGTTTTCAGCAAACATCGGATACAAGGCTACATCGCCATTTTCATGGAAAGAAATCCAGTTGTTTGGAAAAATACTATCAGGGGTGCTTGGCTCCAAAGTATCCTCAACCACAATAACATTGACCCCAACTTTTCGAAGTTTGGCCACAAAAGTGTCAAACTCTTTTTGTGCCTGTGCATTGATTGCTACCGGCGAAAGACCGGCAAGCTCTTTTTGATAATAATTATTAACGGCAGTTTGTTCGTTCCTGTGAAAAGCTACCGGACGAATCATTAATATGGAGTTGGTGGTTTGTTTCAAAGTTATTGTTTTAAGGTTTTGGTAATGGATTCTATTAGTCCAAGTGCTACTTCAGCCATTGTATTTTTCTTATCGTCTAAACACGGATTTACTTCAACAATTTCGATGCAAACCGTTTTAGGATTTTGTGCCATAGTTACTAAAATCTCATTAGCTTCCTGTGGTGACAATCCATCTTTTACCGGTGTCCCGGTTCCGTAAGAAGTCAGTTCTGGGTCCATTGAATCGACATCAAATGAAACATAAATGATGTCACAATTATTAAGTTTCCGGTTGATTTCATTTATCATTTCAGGAATTCCTTTTTGACGTACTTCCGCAACTTTATAATTTTTAATATTCAGACTTTCTATAATACAGTCTTCCTGTTCTTCTGTATCGCGAACCGCAATGTATACTATATCTTCAGGGAGTATTTTGGGAGCAATATTCCCGATGTTTTTTAACTGATTCCAAAGTGCTGCTGTTTCCTCCGAAACATCATTTACTTTGCAATCAAGATTATCTATATTCAAAGCTGTAGCCAAAGGCATTCCGTGCATGTTCCCTGTTGGCGTAGTATATGGTGTATGGATATCGGCATGCGCATCAATCCAGATTACACCCAGTCTTTTATTGGGGAAAGCCGTTTTTATTCCGGCAATCGTTCCTCCTGCCGAGCCATGATCGGCTGCGAGGATGAGTGGAAATTTATTCTCTGATAAAAGGCTTGAAACCTTATTGTGAATTTGCTGGTAAATGGTGATTAAGCCGTCTATTCTTTTGGCAAATTTAAATCGGGTTGGCAGGTCTAAAAGATAATTGACATTCTCAATTTTTTGGGTTTCATTTTCGCTAAAGAAGTTACTCTTTTTTTGTCTTGCTGCTGTTAAAATAGCTTCCGGACCAAGAGAAGCTCCGGGAGTTCCAGCAGTAATTTCGGATTTGTTGATTAAGAAAACAATATTCTCATGCATAAAATTGGGTTTCGAATCGTGAAGTATTTTTCAGTACTACATCGATTTCATAATGGACAAATATAAAAAAGCTTCCCGATTAAGAGAAGCTTTGTTTATAAGTATTTAAATTGATTGTAATTAATTCTTAATCAATTTCTTAGTATACAATTTTCCGTCTTCAGAAGTGACGTTGATTATATAAATTCCGTTGGCATATCGACTAACATCAAGCTGCATTTTATCAGTTCTTTCAATGTTTCTTTCAGTCATAACCTTACCATCAATGGTAGTTATGTTCACCTTATCAAACTTAGCATCATTCATTACAATCTCAATCATACTGCTCGACGGATTTGGAATGATTGCAAAATCTTTTGTCAGTTTCACAAGATTAACTGTTTCATCAATTAGCGGCTGCGCAACAGTTGTATTATGGTTTTGGACTGGTGCTTTATAATCATAAGTGTCCGAACATCCTTCGGGATACGCTGCGAACTGAGCCCCAAAAACAGCTTCAAACCCGGGATTCAATTCGACATAGTTTGCGGCATGGTACACAACACCATTTGCCAAAACATTATCTCCAACAGACACAATATTTGCGGCTTTAATCCAATCACTTCTTTCGCGCTGCTTAATTGGAACCGCGGCTAAATTGTTCAGATCGTCTGCAGGCGAAGCCAAGGTCAATATCGGCTGGCAACAATTATTAAAACTTACATCGGGACCAATATTAGCTGAGTTGTCGGTTATGCTATAAATAAACGTTCCTGCCGGGCAATGGACTTCAAAGTCCGCATTGATCTGAAATTCAAAATCACCACTTGGGTTTGCACCAAAAGCACTTGGTAAAACCGTAAAACAAAATGTAGACGCTGTAAGCTGTGATGGCGCATTAATTGTTCCTACTACTACTCCATTTTGAGTAACATTCAAACTCATTGTACTCAAGGTTGCATTCACTGGTGGCGAATAGGTACCGCACACCTGAATTGGAGTGTTGCCCGTTAAATCAGGACAATTAATATTTGCCGGATTGGTATTTAATGCTCCTAACTGGGGAACCGCACATACCGAGCCACAGATATTATCAATATAAACGGTTCCGAAATGGGCTGATGGCTGGCAATCACTAACGGTAAACTCGAGTGTTCCCGGTTGATTCAGAATTTCACCAACATTCAATCGTGCGCAAATCCAATCAGTGTAAAGCACTCTTCGCTTACTACTTACATAGATAACATTAAACAAACAATTATCAGGATTGGCTATGATGCAAAATTCATCAACGACATTACCAAACTGGTCTAAAACCCTTGCCCTGAAAAACGGTTGTATTGGCTGGCCATGAGCCGGTTTGTTATCCATAACCAATGAAAAATTAAAATCGATAGTTGCCTGATTAATATTCGGGAAATAGCGCGAAACTGTCGTTTGGTCTGACGAGCCTAATCCTTGTTCGTTATTGAGTTTAATACATTTATTTCCACCTCCTCCGCTTGTAAATAAAGTTGGAACATTTACTCCCAGACCCGCAAGCGTTGGGTCATATTGCTGATAACCCGGGCTGGTATTATCAATGAATGTAACTGTTGCATTCATATCGTTGGTCACAGGAGTAACCACATTAGTAACTGTTTGTACCGATGGCGTTGCGCATGATAGAAAAAATGCTGTTCCCGATGCAGGTTGCGGATGTGGATCCGACCAAAAAGAATAACCAGCCGTACCGTTTTCGAAATCGCCATTAACGCATTGTTGCTGAATTTCAACAGGCAATGGACGTGCTAAATAATCTGCTTTTTTATCCGGGTTCTGGATAAAAAACAGCTTCCTCAATTCGTAATATTTTGTCTTTTTTATTGCATTTTGCAGTTCAGCATCCGAGAACTCTTCTTCGCTTCTGAGATGCTGAATCAGTTCATCATTAATTTCCTGAGATAATTCATAATTGTTGAAATTATCATCAATGAATTTCTGAATCTCTACTTCTGTCCTGTTTGCGTTTGAAATCCTTTTATTTTCGGAATTCAAATACTCATTAATTTGTGCTGATATGATACCTGAATTAAAACAAATAGCACAAACTAAGATTGTTTTTACTATCCTGTTCATATCAGTCTTCGTTAGCGGTTAATTTTTTTACCTGAAGTTTTAGTTCTTCAATATCTTTTCTGTTTTGCTCAAGAAGTTTGTTCTGCTCGATGATATATAATGTCAGCTCTTCGATTTTGGCCATGTGTTTTGCCTGCATTTCGGCCAAATCAAGCCCGTTTTTTGACAAATCGCCTGCTGAATCAATTCCAGGCAGATGTTTATTTGCAACAATATATTCTTCAAGATTCTTCAATGGCATCAGATTATAATTTTTTTCAAAAACATAATCGGCCCAATTGGCTGTACTTCTTAAGGCAACTTTTACTTTTTCGGTTAAAATTCCTCCTTCAACAAACAATTTGTAATTTCCTGTTGTAGTTGGATAAGAAGCTGTAGCTCCAATATAAATTCTGCCATTTGATTCGCTGCTCGAATTATTGAACCAAATATTTCTATTATTCATATTTACAATTCGGTTACCACCTATTGTTGTAGACTGGTCTATAGTCCCATTATTACCATAAAGGCTGCTGTCTACAGCATCAATCTGAAAAGGTGAAGCAGTCGTTCCATTACCGGTAACTGTTACATTATGCCCACCTACAACCTGAGTTGCAGGAAGTGTTACCGTATTACCATTTGATATTGATAAAGTGTTTCCTGATAAGGTTAACGATTGTCCATCAGTATCAGTAAATGTTGGCAATATGAATGAACCACCACCATTGGAAAGCGTTACTGTATTTCCTGTTTGTGAGATGGTTTGAGGTGGATATGTTGGAAGCGTTACACTGTTTCCATTAGATATGGATAATGTATTGCCTGTCAAGGTTAATGATTGAGCGTCAGTATCATTGAA
>DBIH01000218.1 GCA_002296885.1 Flavobacterium sp. UBA807
AAGATTTATATTACAGATTAAGCACTGTTGATATCCACCTGCCACCACTACGCGACAGAAAGGATGACATTCATTTGCTGTTTAGGAAATTTGCCTCAGATTTTGCACATAAATACAAAATGCCGCCCGTTAAACTAAGTGATGAGGCTGTGAAATTTCTACAAAAATATCGTTGGAGCGGTAACATTCGACAGTTGAGAAACTTTGCAGAACAGATTTCTGTTCTGGAAACCAATCGCGACATTTCATTGGCTACAATGCAATCTTATCTTCCTGTTGAAGGCAGCAACCTGCCTTCGGTAGTTGGTGGGAAAAAGTCGGAAAATGATTTTTCTACGGAAAGGGATATTTTGTATAAAGTGCTTTTTGATATGAAAAGTGATCTGCACGATTTGAAAAAACTTACCTTAGAATTGATGCAGAACGGAAGTTCTAAAGTTCAGGAAATGAACAAAAACCTGATTCAAAAAGTATTTGGACAAAAAGAAGACAGCATTCAAAATTTCGAAAACGAGCCAAGATTAAGCCCTATGCCGGCACGTCATGAAGTGGAACAGGAAGAATTTGACGACGATGACGACACTAATTATTTAATGGCAGAAACTGTGGAAGAGGAAGAAACACTGAAATTGGAGCAAAAAGAAATTGAGCTTATCAAAAAATCATTGGAACGTCACAAAGGCAAGCGAAAAGCTGCCGCTGACGAACTGGGAATCTCCGAAAGAACGCTTTATCGAAAAATAAAACAGTACGATTTATAAAATATTTTTCTTACTTTTATAGAACTAAATTCTTCATTATGAAAAAGTTCTATTTTCTTTTGGTTACAATTTGTGCTCTGTCGTCATGTACAAATGATTCGGCTTCAACTGTCGAACCTAATCCCAATTTATTAAAAAGAATTGATTTCTATCCGGGAACAGTATCTGAAAGACATTGGCTTTTCAATGCTGAAGGTTTATTGTATCAGGTAACTAAAGCTGACGGAACGGTTGTTCAGGATTTTACTTATGACTCCCATAACCGTTTAATAAATGCTAACCTTAACGACTATGGGCTTTCAGAAAGCCATACATTTACGTATGACAGTAATGATTTTGTAACCACCGTTGACGGAACTGTTTTACATTATGATTCGTCTTTACAGGCTTATTACACGGGTGATTTAAGTATTGCTTATCGGCTTACTAAAATCAATAGCGAAAAATTATTACTTGATGGTAGGTCAGTTGTAATAGATAATGATGAATCCGGAATTAGCCAAACAGAATGGAATACGATTCTTGTAACTTATTCAAATGGTAATATATCTGGATTTTCTCCGGGTGATAGTTGTGTTTCATATTCTTACGACACTAATATCAATCCATTAAGAAATGCAACTTTGCCTATTTGCAGAGCATTTAGCTTTGTAATGAATTCAAGATGGGTGGACGGGAAAGTTAATTCAGCTAACAACCCATTAACTGAAAACTATTGTATAGAAGACCCGGAAAGTGAAGTATACCATTATAATTACAATTCAAATAATCTACCAACGGAACGAACGACAGATAGTTATTATCATGGAGTTTTTGAAAGCACTATGGTTTCAGCGAAATACTATTACCAAGGTGATGTGCTTCCATAATTCAAAATAAAGGGTTACTTTAGCGGTCTTTAATTATTGCCATGAAGTTTTTCAAAATACTTTTTGTTTTAATCCTTGCCATCAGCATCAATGGCTGTGGACATTATAATTTTACCGGAACAGGAAAAATTGATGCCAAGACGTTTCAGGTAAATTATTTTCAAAATAATGCCCCAATAGTTGAACCAGGAGTTGAAAGAACCTTTACAATAAAGCTTCAGGAAATTATTCAGAACCAAACCAACCTGAATCTAACCAATAACAATGGTGACCTGCTTTACGAAGGTGAAATTGTCGATTACAGAATCACACCGATGCAGGCAACTGCCCAGCAAACTGCAGCCCAAAACCGATTGACTATTGGTGTTAATGTTCGTTTTAGCAACAAAAAGAAAGAAACCGATAATTTTGAAAAGCGGTTTTCTTTTTACTATGATTACGATGGTACAACGCAGTTGGTTGGCGCAAAATTAACCGAAGCGCTTGATGTGATTTTTGAAAGAATTACTCAGGACGTATTTAATGAATCATTGGCAAAATGGTAATTAAATTTTGAAATGAACTTAACAGATTATACTTTTTTACTCAATAAACCAGATGCCATCAACGATAGGTATGCCGGCACTCTGGAAAATGTTATCGAAGCATTTCCTTATTTTCAGAGTGCCCGCGTTTTGCGACTGAAACATTTGTATAATCAGGACAGCTTTAATTATAATTACGCTTTAAAAGTTGCTGCCGCCTACACCACTGACAGAAGTATTTTGTTTGATTTTATCACATCCGATTCTTTTGTTTCTGTCCAAAAAGGACTGTATGAAAAGAAGCTGGAAGAATTAATGAACATGAGCGTTGTTGGTAGCGAACACATAATAGTAGAAGCAAGGCAACCTGTTGATTTACTCGAACAATCTATTTTGACTTCAATCAAGGAAGCTACTACAACCGAAGAGCAAAAAGCTGAAGAAAAATTAGCCATAGGAAAACCTCTGGAATTTTCAAGAGACGAAAGACATTCATTTCAGGAATGGCTTCAATTGTCGCGATTTAAACCAATTGTAAGAGAAGACTCGAGCGGTAACGAACAGGTGCAGCAAAATAAAATTTCAATTGACGACGATAAGAAGAAAAAACTGGACTTAATCGACAAATTCATCGAGAACAATCCGAAAATAACACCAATCGCAAAAGATGCTGTAGTACCAGTCGTAGAAACCTTTTCAGAAGACACTTCTTATCTGATGACCGAGACTTTAGCGCGTGTTTACCTTGAACAGAAAAAATATTCAAAAGCAATTCAGGCTTATGAAATATTAATTTTGAAATATCCGGAAAAAAGTAGTTTCTTTGCAGACCGAATTTCGGATATTAGAATTTTACAACAAAATAACAATTTATAACAATGACTAATTTTACAATTTTTTTAGTACTGATAACAATAGTTTGTTTTCTATTGATTATCGTAATTATGGTACAAAACCCTAAAGGCGGAGGTTTATCATCTTCAATAGGTGGTTCTACGCAAATGGGTGGGGTTCAAAAAACAACCGACTTCTTAGACAAGAGTACCTGGACTTTGGCAACTATATTAATCATCCTGATTTTATTATCAAGTTTGAGTTTCCCTGGAATGCTGGGTGGCTCCGAGTCAAAAATCATTGATAACAAAGAAGCTGCAGCACCAAAAACTGTAGCTCCTGCTCCTGCTAAACCAGTTGAGACTCCCAAAAAATAATCTGCTTATCAGAAATAGAATGCCAGCACTGACATGCTGGCATTTTTTTTTGAAAAAATGACAGTTTGAATGACTTGGCATAATTTCTGAAAAGCCAAAACAAAAAATTAAAAACATCTAAATATATAATTATGGCATTAAATATTAAACCTCTTTCAGATAGGGTAATCATTGAACCCGTTGCTGCTGAGACACAAACAGCTTCAGGAATTATCATTCCTGACACAGCAAAAGAAAAACCGCAAAAAGGAACCGTTGTAGCCGTCGGAAATGGCAAAAAGGATGAGCCATTAACTGTAAAAGTTGGTGATACTGTACTTTACGGAAAATACGCTGGGACTGATTTAAAATTTAACGGAAAGGATTACTTAATTATGCGTGAGGATGACATTCTCGCTATTATCTAATCAATTAAAAAACAAAACAAATTATGGCAAAAGATATTAAATTCGATATTGAAGCACGTGACGGATTAAAACGTGGTGTTGATGCATTAGCAAATGCAGTAAAAGTTACCCTTGGCCCAAAAGGTCGTAATGTGATCATAGGAAAATCATTTGGTGGGCCAAATGTTACCAAGGATGGTGTTACGGTTGCAAAAGAAATTGAACTGAAAGACGCGCTTGAAAATATGGGGGCGCAAATGGTAAAAGAAGTAGCCTCAAAAACCAACGATTTAGCCGGCGACGGAACTACGACTGCGACTGTTTTAGCTCAGGCAATTGTAAAAGAAGGTTTGAAAAATGTTGCTGCAGGTGCCAATCCAATGGATTTAAAACGCGGAATTGACAAAGCGGTTGAAGCAATTGTAAACGATTTGGCAAAACAGGCACAGGAAGTGGGAAGTTCATCTGATAAGATTAAACAGGTAGCCTCAATTTCAGCTAATAATGATGAAGTTATTGGCGACCTTATTGCTACTGCATTTAAGAAAGTTGGCAAAGAAGGTGTTATCACTGTCGAAGAGGCAAAAGGAACCGAGACAACCGTTGATGTTGTTGAAGGGATGCAGTTTGACCGAGGTTATCTTTCACCTTATTTTGTAACCAATCCTGAGAAAATGGAAGTAGAACTGGAAAGACCCTATATCCTTTTGTATGACAAAAAGGTGTCTTCATTAAAAGAACTATTGCCAATATTAGAACCGGTTGCACAATCCGGGAAACCATTATTGATTATTGCAGAAGATGTTGACGGTGAAGCCTTATCGACATTAGTAGTAAACAAACTACGTGGTGCCTTGAAAATTGCAGCTGTAAAAGCTCCGGGATTTGGCGACAGAAGAAAAGCAATGTTGGAAGACATCGCTATTTTGACTGGTGGAACCGTAATTTCTGAAGAAAGTGGTTATACTTTGGAAAACACTACTTTGGAAATGCTCGGAACAGCTGAAAAAGTGACCATCGACAAAGACAATTCAACGATTGTAAATGGTGCCGGAAGCGCTGATATGATCAAAAACCGTGTAAACCAAATCAAAGCTCAGATGGAAACTACAACATCTGATTATGATAAGGAAAAATTACAGGAGCGTTTGGCTAAATTAGCCGGCGGTGTTGCAGTTCTTTATGTTGGCGCTGCTTCTGAAGTAGAAATGAAAGAGAAAAAAGATCGTGTTGATGATGCATTGCACGCAACCCGTGCTGCGGTTGAAGAAGGAATTGTTGCCGGTGGTGGTGTTGCTTTGTTGAGAGCAAAATCAGTATTGGACAAACTTAAAGCTGATAACGCTGATGAAGCTACCGGAATCCAAATCGTTTCGCGTGCTGTTGAAGCTCCGTTAAGAACAATTGTAGAAAACTCAGGATTGGAAGGTTCTGTAGTTGTTGCTAAGGTTTCTGAAGGAAAAGCAAATTTTGGATACAATGCTAAAACTGATGAATATGTTGATATGCTGAAAGCCGGAATCATCGATCCTAAAAAAGTAACCCGTGTAGCTCTTGAAAATGCTGCTTCGGTTTCAGGAATGATTTTAACAACCGAATGCGCTTTGGTTGAAATCAAGGAAGAAAGCCCAGCCGGCGGTATGCCAATGGGTGGTGGAATGCCGGGAATGATGTAATCTTAATACAAAGTTAATTATATAAAACGTCTCATTTTTGAGGCGTTTTTTTATTAGTTTCGTAACTAAATTTTTATAATATCTATCTCTTAGTTAATGAAACAAACAAAATCGGTTTTCTTACTCGTAGTCATTTTTTTATCTCAATATACTTTTAGTCAACAAACAACAGATGATGCGAAATCAAAAATTGCTGCAGTCCTCGACAATTATTTTGATTTAGAGAGAGAAGCAATCCATCTTCATTTAGACAAGACCACTTTTATTAACAATGAATCTGTTTGGTACAAAGGATACATTATTAACCGAAAGACAAACAAACCTTATTTCACAACAAATGTTTTTGTGACATTATATAATGACAGTGGAAAACAGTTGTCTGAAAAATTAGTCTATGCAACCAATGGCACTTTTTCAGGAAAGATTGAATTAGGTCCAAATTTAGATTCCGGAAACTATTATATTCAGGTTTATACCAACTGGATGAACAATTTTAGTGAAAACGAATCAACAATTACAAAAGTCAGGGTAATAAATCCGGAGCAGGGAATCATAAACGATAAGAAAATCATAAAAGAATCTCTTGGCATTTATTTAAATCCTGAAGGAAATAGTTTGATAAGTGGTGTTTCAAATACTATAGGCGTTCAGGTTAAAGACTGCAGGAAAAACGCTCCCGAAAATCTCGAAGCTACTGTTCAGAACAGCAAAGGTGAAATTTTAAAAGCCTTCAAATTAAACCGGTTTGGATTCGGGAAATTCGATATAACACCTTCAAGTGAAAAATTAAAAGTTGTTGTAAACTATAATGATAAAATTCTTGAAAAAGACTTGCCAAATGCTGAATTGATTGGAATAGCATTAGAAGCTAATTCTTTTTCAATTGAAGGCAAAACAGCGATTAAATTAAAGACAAACCCATCGAGTTATAACGCTCTTTCATCAAAAAAACTGTATCTGATAATTCATCAGGATCAAAATTCTACTATATATTCATTAGAATTCAAACCTAATGAATTAGAACAGACTTTAATTGTAAATAACAGCGATTTAAAAGAAGGGATCAATACGATAAGAATAATCGACAATGATTTAAAACAATGGGCTGAAAGACTGATTTATATAAATCCGATGACTAAAAACAACTTCACCATTGTCAAAAACAAACGCAATAATGACAAAATAGTTTTGGTTGGTTATTCAGAAACTCAAAATTCTACTATGAGCATTTCTGTTTTACCTGAAGATACTAAAGCCATTGACGAGAACAATTCCATAATTGCCGGCATAACTATAAATCCATATCTGAATTCATCACTTCAAAATGCTAACTATTATTTAAATGAGCAAAGCCGGTTGAAGTTTTATGAATTGGATTTAGCCTTATTAAATCAGGAGAAAATGAAATACAGTTGGGATTTGATGAAAATAGGTTCACCGGTATCCAATTACAGCTTTGATATGGGAATTAATCTGAAAGGAACTATTGATTCTTCTATAAAAGATAAAACGAAACACAAGGTAAAACTTATTACTTACAAGGATTTTATATCGACGACTGCTGACGTTTCTGAAAAAGGAGAATATCAGTTTGAACATTTGCTCTTAACCGATTCAACTCAGGTTAATCTTTCATTACAAAAATTGCCGGATTTTGAAGAGGTAAAAACAAAATTAACGCCCCAGGTCTTAAACAGGAAACGACCTTTCAACAAACCTTTTACCGGTGTCGATAAGGAACATTGCATTGAACCAACTGCTACTGAAGATTTTTCAAATTTTGACCTTCCAACTATCGAAGGAAAAATTATCAAACTCGACGAAGTGGTTGTAAAAAACAACAAACCAAAACTGACCTACGAAAAAGTCTTGTCAAATACGATGTTGAGAGGTTATAAAATAGATGATTCGAACAATCATAGCAGCGTATTGAATTTTATTGAGCAAAATGGTTTTGTTGTAGACAGGACCCCGGGAAATATAAATATAACATCAAGAGGTAAAGCCTCATTAAATTTGCCCGATCCTACTCCGGTTGTATATATTGACGACAGGCAATTGCTATTTCATTTTGACGAATTAGAATACATGCAGATGATTACGGTTGATGAAATTTACATTGATGCACATGCAATTGTAGCCAGCATGAATAATAATCAGGGGATTATCAAGATTTATACAAAAAAATTAAAGACCGGATATTTCAGCAAACCCAATCCAAATGCTTTTTTTATAAAAGATGCTTTTACAGATGCCGGTTCATTTAAAAATGCCGATTATCAAAACACACAAACCAAAGGGTTTGATAATTTTGGAATAATTGGCTGGTTGCCAAAAATCACATCTGACGAAAGTGGAAATTTTCAATTTGAAGTTATTGATTATAACAAATCCAAATGCAGGACTATTATCGAAGGAATGACTCCCGATGGCAAATTATATCATCAGGAAAAAACAGTTGAACTAAAATAAAAAAGTCCCGATAATTCGGGACTTTTTTATTCTGTTTGTTTTGGCGTTCTTTTTATAAACTTAAGGAATACCGGAAAAGTCGAAACTACTATAATTCCTATTACAATAACCTCAATATGTTTCTTTAGGTCAACATCAAACTTCTCTAAAAACATTCCGTATAAATAATGTCCCGAAAAAACCAGAATAAATGACCAAAGAAATGAACTTACAATATTGTAGAACATAAACTTCTTTTTATCCATCGTAACGATTCCGGCAACAATTGGGGCAAATGTCCTTACAATTGGCAGGAAACGCGCAAAGATGATTGCTTTTCCGCCATATCTTTCAAAAAAATCTTTGGATTGAATAAGGTACTTTTTCTTGAACCAAAAACTGTCTTCCTTTTTATATAAATAATAACCGCTTTGGGCACCAAACCAATAACCAACCATATTTCCGATTATTCCAGCCATTCCAATCAAGGCTGACAAAAGAATGACATTAGCAATATCACTTGGTATAAATGCAAAATTTTCAACTAAATCCCGACTGTAAATTCCCGATAAAAAAAGTAAGCTATCGCCTGGCAAAAAGAAACCTGCAAACAAACCTGTTTCTGCAAAAACGATAAACAATACAATCCACAAACCTACTTTTACTCCACCAAAAGACATGGTTATATAAAACTCGGGGTTTAGCAATTGCATCCAGTCAAAGTCACTCATGAAGTAAAAATTTAATTAAAAAATTGGGCGTGAAATTAGTGATATTTTTTCGGATTCAACGTTAAATTAATGCTTTTCCAAATCTAAATTCTGCAACAGCGATATTGAAACTATATGATTCATTGTATTATCGCCATAACTTGATGTCGCAAACTGATTCAAATAACCTAGTTCCAATCTGATATTGTTGTTATAATTCAACCCTAATCCAACCATAAATCTGTTCTGATCGATGAATTTCGAATTGACTTTATTGTTACCTAAACTCAGGAAAACCTCATTCTGGGCTACGGCATAAATTTCCTCTTTATCAGATGACAGATTAGCCACATGAAAAACATTTCTATTCAGATAACGCAATCGGTTTTGATAATTGAATTCATTGCTTTCACCCGAAACTGTTGCCAAATGTTCAACAAACCGCTGTTCGAGCCTGAAACGATGTGTCATCGTATTTTTGTTATCATGCCATTTTTTATTGTATTGATATTGCTCCCAAAACCTATTTTCGGTTGAGAATTTTTCCAAAGAAGGACTAAACGTTTTTACCAACGCATAACCTGCAGTGATATTGGCTTTTGGCGATAAATAATAAATGGCTCCAAACCTAAATCCGTTTTGAAGGTTCTGCTCTAATTGATTGTCTAATCTGAACTGTGCTTCGATATGGTAACCCCATTTTTCGGAAACTTTATATTGCCCCAAATACGAAAACCAAATTCTTTGGTCTTGTTTTATCTGCGATAACGCTGAGCAAAATATCAATAGAAAGGCGGCGAGTAATTTTGTTTTCAAGCTAATTTTTTTTGTAAAAATAGGCATAAAAAAACTCCTTAAATAAGACTTTAAGGAGTTTTTAATATTATTTTCTTTCATACATACAGCACGAATGAAGTTTTTCATAAGCTTCATCAGTTGCTTTTACATCATCAGTATCGTGACCCACTTTTGCGATGGCTTTTTTTACATCAAGAATGGAACATTTTTCTTCGTTGATGATTAAGTGCAAAATGTGATCATCAATATGCCACTCGGCACTTTTTACGCCCGAAACCGAAAAAGCGGCTTTCTCGATTCGTTTTTTACATTGTTCGCAATTACCATTGACTTCAATATTATATTTGGCATTTTTGTTCTTCTTCTTATCCTGAGCTTGTGTTGAAAGTGTTACAAACAGTAACATCATTCCAAAAAATATATTTTTCATAATTGTTTATTATTTAATTTTAAATCTTAATCCTGCGTAATACATCTGTCCGAAAACCGGCGCATAGACAATCGACGTGTCAAAATTTGGACCAAATGGATTGTCCGCTCCCAGAATGGCTTTATTCTGACGATAGTTCCCAATATTTTCTCCGCCGAGATACATTTCAAAAGTACTCGAAAAAGTTCTCGTAATTTGTGCATTCATCACGGCAAACGACGGTGAAAATTCAGGAAACTGGTCTTGCGGCGGATTACTGGCCGTGTAAGGCAATTGCTGTTTCCCGAGCCAGTTGAACGTATAATCAAATTTCCACTGTCTTCCGTGTTCAACAATATGCGTTTCATATTCCATATTGGCGAAAAAACGATGCTTTGCCTGCAATGGTCTTTGATAAGTTCCCGAAAGATAATCCGTCGAAATGTCATAATATTTATAGGCTGTTCTCAAATTTAAATGCTTGATGATTTCAAGATTGAAATCGAGCTGTAAACTATTAGCGTATGATTTCCCTCTTAAGTTATAGAACAAAACGGTTTGCGGCGAATTCATCACATCAACTACTGCCTGATTCTGAAAATCGGTTCGGTAAAAATCAATCGTGGTATCAGCATTCATCCCAAAAAGCTTGAAATTCTGTGTAAAACTGATTCCGTAATTCCATGCAATTTCG
>DBIH01000082.1 GCA_002296885.1 Flavobacterium sp. UBA807
ATCGGCTTTATGCTCTCCAATGAGTTCAAAAGATTTGATGGTTTCCAGGTACGCTTTTTTCTTTTCAAAAGCTTCAAGCTCTTCAGCATTGGCTTCGTTTTTCTGCTCTTTAAGTTTTTCAAAATACTCATTGCATGCTGCTCTGAATTCAGTCCAAAGTTTATCAGAGAATTTTCTTGGTACATGTCCAATAGTTTTCCACTCTTCCTGGATTTGTTTGAATAATGGAGTTGTTGCTGCAAAATCGGTACTTTCTTTTAGCTCTTTAGCTTTAGCAACCAACGCCTGCTTTTTGGAAAGGTTATCATTTTGATCTCTTTTAATGTCTTTATAGAATGAGTTCTTCAACACATTAAAACTTCTGACAGCACTTTTAAAGTCATTCCAGGTTTGGTCAGTAACTTCAGCCGGTACTTTACCGGCAGCAAAAAACTGGCTGCGTAATGCTTCTACTTTTTCAATTTGCCCTAACCAAGCACTGTGAGAGTTCACTTTTTCCTGTGCTAAAACTTCAATCTGAGCGATGATTTCTTTTTTCTTTTCGAGGTTAGCGGTTTCAACTTCGCGAAGTTTTTCAAATAAACTTTCACGTTTATCGTGCATTTGTTTTGTAAGTTCACTGAATCGGTTCCAAATCTCTTCACGGTTTTCTCTTGAAACCGGACCAATATCTTCTTTCCAAATTCGATGTAAATCCTGCAATTCCCGGAATGCTTTGTTGATGTCTTCTTCTTTTATCAATTCTTCAACACGCTCAATGATTTTAAGCTTTTGAACCAAATTGTGTTTAAAATCCAAGTCACGGATTTCCCTGTCTAAGTGAAGAACATCATAGAAATTCTCCAAATGGAAATGATAGTTATTCCAAACGTGGTTGTATTTGTCTTTTGGGATTGGTCCGGCTACTTTCCAACGATCTCTGATGTCATTAAATTTCTTTAACGTTGCCGGAATGCTTTCCTGACTGTGTATCAGATTTTTCAATTCCTCTACAATTGCCAGTCTGTTTTCCAGATTAGCTTTCAGATTATTCTGCAGGCTTTGAAAATGATTGTTCTTTTTGTCTCTGTATTGAGAATATAATTGGTCGAATTTTGTTTTTAATGGTAAATGATAATGAAAATCTTCAGTAGTTTCAGGATTTTCAGCATAATATTCCTCTTTCTTTTCATCAATAAAATGATGGTATTTTGATAAGAATGATTTCTTTAACTCTTCAACATGGTCTTTAACCGACATTAGTTTTTCAACAGCAACCAAAGTAGTAAGTTCATCCACCAGCTGATCCATTGATAATGTATCGTAATCCAGCATTGGAATATTATGGCGGTCTTTTAAAGTTTCGTCTTCACTTTCTTCAGCATTTACTTCTGAAATGGCATTAATCACCGAATCGTTATCGCTTTGCTGCGCCAATTCGGTATCGCTCGAGGCAATAACAGGAGTGTCGTCAGCAACCTGCTCATCAGTCAGTTCAATTACTGTTTCTTCTGCAGGAACTTCTGCAATTTCTTTAACTGAAGCTTCAGGCTCTTGAACTGTTTCAACTTTAACTTCTGCTTCCGGAGCTAATTGCTTATCCTGTTCGCTATCGCCTGATTCTACAGTTTCCTCAACAAGTGCTTCTCTTTCGGCAGCGACTTCAATTTCATCTTCAGTCAGCTCTTCGGTTAAAATGGCAGCTTTTTGCTCCGCCAGTTCACTAACGCTCGTGTCCTGAACAGCTTCAACTTCCTCTTGATTTTCAACAGGAATTTCTTGATTTTCAGCAATTGTCACTTCTTGTGATTCATTTGCCGGGTTTCCATCTGCATCATGCAGGTTATCATTCTTTTCTTCTAACATTTTGTAAAATGTTTTAAGGGTTACACTTTATGAGGGCGAAAGATAGTAAAGTAGCATCAAAGTTCAAAGGAAAACCGTGCATTATCGACCATTTCCACACTAATTCACGTACTTTTTCGATTAAAAACAAAAAACGCTGTTGAAAATCAACAGCGTTTAGATAATATTTGTGATTACTGAATTTAGTTTATCAGTATTTTTTTGGTAACAGAATTAGTATTGGATGATAATTTTAGGAAATAAAATCCTTTTGGTAAATTACTAATTGAGTAGGTATTATTTTCAAAAACCGGGCTTTTAATTTGCTGTAAAACTTGTCCATTAATGGTCATGATTTCAATCTGATCAAGAGCAGTTTCTGAAGATATATTAATTACATCTGTAGAAGGATTTGGATAAACAGAGATAGTATTTAGAGTATCAAATGTTGGGGTGGCTAAAGGCAATCCCCATATTTGTGTCACATATTCATTATGATCGATGAATGGATTTCTATTGTTTTGACGGGCATAAACCGCATTGTTTCTGTCGATTTCTCTCTGACTTACCGGGTCTTGTTGATTCCATGTCAATAGAATATTAAGAAACGTGTTCGAAAATGAATGGTCACTTGTACCATCAAACATTGCTTTTACTTCTGATGAAGTTGATGTGTAAAAACCGGCAAGCTGACTTTCGTATCGGGTTGCAAAATACAATAACATTCGGGCTATATCGCCTTTGAATTCATCAATAGGTTCAAATACAGTTCCGCTAAAACCAGCAGAATAACCTGAGTTTAAATTCGAACCTCTTTTACTACCATTTAATGAAGTCCAGTTTGCTGCATTTACTTTTCCGTAAGGCGTGTCACCTCTTTGTGCGTTAACATGTTTGTCAGAAGGAACAACAAAGTGAGCGTCAGAATACATTGGTGTTGCCGAACCAAAATACGACTGAGGTACAGTATGCTCTCTGTTATATCTTTCACATTCATTATTTCCTAATGTTCCGTCATCCTGGCCTGTTCCATAAGTAAATTCACATTCGGCTCCTGTAGGTTGTTCGGTATACATGTCAAGTAATGTACCGTCATTTTCATAATAAAAATCCTTGTCAGAAGTTAAATAAGTAGTATATAAACCACTATAACCTCTGTCGTTGTAGTTATTGGTAATTATGGTAGCCAGTTGTGTTTTTAAAACATATCCTGTTCCGGTTGCAGAATTGTAATAACCGGCAGGTATTGACATCGCAGCATTATTAGTGTTTTTTTCAGTTTCCTGAGCAACACTGATTAAGGTAAAACTTAGTAGTAATGAGGTAAAAATTCTTTTCATTTTTATTTTTTATATTTCTTTTTTTCTTTCCAATAATGCCATGTAAAACCCGTCGAAACCAGTTTGCTGTGCGAGGATTTTAGTTTCCTTAACAAAGGTAAATGATTTTCCGGTCTCTGTTGTTAAAAAACGCTTAATTTGTTCTTGATTTTCAGAGGGTAAGACCGAACAGGTAGCATAAACCAGCTTTCCGCCGGGCTTAACTATTTTAGAGTAATTTTCTAAAACTTCAGCTTGGACCTTTTTAATATTATCTATAAATTCAGGTTGTAGTTTCCATTTTGCATCAGGGTTTCTTTTTAAAACACCCAGGCCGCTGCATGGTGCGTCAATCAAAACTCTATCTGCTTTTTCATGAAGCTTTTTGATAACTTTTGTGGTGTCGATTATTCGGTATTCTATGTTGAAAGCACCGTTTCTTTTGGCTCTTAATTTTAGTTGTTTTAGTTTGCTTTCATACAAATCCATGGCGATTAACTGCCCTTTGTTTTGCATTAAAGAAGCCATATGCAATGTCTTTCCACCGGCACCGGCACATGTATCTACAACTCTCATTCCAGGCTGAACATCTAAGAATGCGGCTACAAGTTGAGAAGAAGCATCCTGAACTTCAAACAATCCATCTTTGAAAGCATCAGTTAAAAACACATTGGCTCTTTCTTTTAGGACTAATGCATCCGGCTGGTCTTTTAAAAATTCGGTTTCAATATTCAAATCCATCAAAAGAGCGCGAAGCTGTTCTTTGGTAGTTTTCAATGTATTTACACGAAGGATGACTTTTGCAGGTTGATTCTGGGCTGCTATTTCTTTGGTCCAAATATCTTCTCCTAATTCTTTGACACCCAATTCATCCATCCAGTCCGGAATAGATTCACGCATTTTCCTGATTTTGGAAAGTTCGTCAAATCTTCCTTTGATTTTTCTGGACGGAGTTCCTTCTAATTGCCTCCAATCAGGAATTGGATAGCCACGCAAAACTGCCCATACGGCAAAAATCCGCCATAAATCATCTCTGTCAAAAGGTTCTTTTACATCGGCAATTTCGGCATATAATCTTTTCCAACGAACGATTTCATAAATAGTTTCAGCAACAAACTTTCGGTCGGAGCTTCCCCAGCGTTTGTCTTTTTTCAAGGCACGTGCAACCACTTTATCTGCATATTCTCCTTCGTTAAAGATAGCATTGAGTGAGTCGATTGTGGTGTAAACTAGATTTCGATGTAATCGCATGTTCTAAAAAAATAAGCGCGCAAAGATATTGCTTTTTTGTTATCCTATTTGTTAATTTTTTACAGAAGTACTATTTAACGAATACGACACATTTCAAATTTTTCAGGTGCGTGAAGAACCATAGGAAATTGTTCTACTTTTACTGAACTACTGTCCAAACCAAACCCTTTCTCTTCAGACAAACTCAGTTTTTTCAGTAGGAAGTAACTATTCATTACAACTTTTTCGAAGAAAGTCAGATCGCTATCATTAGAAAGGAATTTTTCAGACAGTACAAATTTAAAGTCTCCAATGATATTGTTTTTATTCAATGATTCATAACGGCTTGTAACATCTACTTCACCATTTTGTACCATATCTCTGATAACTTCTTTAAACATCAGGTTTATTTTTGTTGGTTCTCTGAAGCCAAGATTGAAATCGATTCGGTATAAATCGTCCTTTATTATTTCAGTAACGCGGTATTCTCTTTTGTAAGGTTCGCTTAAGATATTTACGTGAACAAACCAATACATATCTGCACGTTTTGGTCTTTTCTGAAGGATAGAATACATTACTTTCTCTTCTATTTCATCGGAACGTGTCGAGTTGGTCATGTAAATCAAATGCGTTGCATACTTTGGGATTGACAAGTCAACACTTAATTCAGCAAGAACTTTTTTATAGGTGTCAATTTTAACGATCTTAGTATAAGCTTTGCTGATTTTTTTGGCTAAAAACCATACAGTCATAATACCTATCAAAAGGCAGGCAATCATTAGGGTTACATATCCACCATGAGGGAATTTATCAAGATTGGCAATTAAGAAACTTCCTTCGATTGCAAGATACAGGGCAATGATTGGAATGATGAAAAGCATTGAAACCCTTTTCATTATCAAATAATAATTCAAGAGAATGGTTGTCATAATCATACAAAGTACGATTGCTAAACCATAGGCTGCTTCCATATTTCCTGATTCCCGAAAATGTAGTACAATGCCAATACAGCCAGCTAATAATAACCAGTTTATTGATGGAATATACAATTGACCTTTTAAATCGGTTGGGTATTTGATTTTAACTTTTGGCCAAAAATTTAATCTCATAGCTTCATTTATCAGAGTAAAAGAGCCACTGATTAAAGCTTGGGAAGCTATTACTGCCGCCATAGTAGCAATGATGATTCCAATTGGCTGAAACCAGCTCTCCATCATCAGATAAAATGGATTGGCATTTGAATTATGTCCACTTAAATTCCACAAAGTGTCTCCTTCATGTTTTATTAGATAAGCTCCTTGACCAAAATAGTTTAAAACCAAAGTGGTTTTTACAAAAATCCAACTGATTCTAATATTCTTTCTGCCACAATGCCCCATGTCTGAATATAAAGCTTCAGCTCCCGTTGTGCACAAGAAAACAAAACCTAAAACATAAAATCCATCCGGATGAATCTTTAATAAGTGATAAGCATAATATGGGTTTAATGCATGAAGAACCTGAAGATTGGAACTAATTTGAATAGCTCCAAGAATCCCCAGCATACTAAACCAAACAAGCATCATTGGTGCAAAAAACTTACCAACCAACTTGGTTCCGAATTGCTGAATAATAAAAAGCGCAACCAAAATGCCAATTACAATTGGAACTGTATCTATTGTCGGATAAAATGTTCGAATTCCTTCTACAGCTGAAGCTACAGAAATGGGTGGGGTTATAATTCCATCAGCTAACAGAGCACTTCCTCCGATGATAGCAGGAACAATTAACCATTGGATTTTGGTTCTTTTTACAAGAGCATATAATGCAAAAATTCCGCCTTCGCCATGGTTGTCCGCACTTAAAGTGATGATTACATATTTTAAAGTGGTCTGTAATGTCAGTGTCCAAAATATACAGGACAATCCACCTAAGATAATATTTTCATCTATGGTATGCTTTAATCCAATTATGGCTTTCATTACATATAAAGGAGAAGTTCCAATATCTCCATAAATAATCCCTAAGGTAATAAGTAATCCTGCAACTGTAAATTTACTGTGAAGCTGATGATTATGAGCACTCATAAAAAGTTTTTAAAAAAACGGATACAAATGTACTACATTTTTAAATCAATTGTTTTTTTGAAGATCTATTTTTGGTTTCGGAATAAAAAAAGCACCACATTAGTGTAGTGCTCTTTTCAACAATCAAAACTATATTAAAATAACCTAACTTCTTCTGTTTCCTCTCGAATTTCCTTCGCCGCCTCCTCTTTGTGAATTTCCTCGTTCTTCAGAGAACTGTCTTGGACTCGAGTTTCTTGGAGACTCATTACGCTCAATATTTCTTGGAGATTGATTTCTTGTGCCCTCATATATTCCCGGATTTCCTTGAGATATTACACCTCTGGGTGATTCTGAATTTCCGTTGTTTCTAAATGTACGCGGTGATTCATTACCTCTTGTGTTTCCATATGTTCTTGGACTTTCATTATTTCGGGGATTTCCTACGTTACCGTAGCTTCTTGGAGTTTCAGAATTTCTTGTGCCACTGGTATTACTATATGATCTCGTAGGTTCTGTATTTCTTGTGTTTGCTTCTGTTGTTATACTTCTTGGATTGTTGCTTGTTCTTACAGGTCTTGGTGTATTAACAACTGTTGAATTATTTCTAGCGCCAAAAGTTTGTTGGCTTCGGTCAGTAACTAATTCACGTCTATTCGAAAAACCTGTATTTCTTTGTACAAATGAACGGTTCGGATATTGTCTTTCATAGGCATTTCCTCTTCTTCCATTGTAGTAATTGTTGTAGGCAATACTACATCTTCTGTAATTTACGTAGTTATAATGATTGTGAAAATTGATACAAATCCCTATGTGATTATGATAAGTATAAACCGGGTATGGAGCCCAAGCAACATAAAACCCAGGGTAATATCCCCAATACCAAGAAGAATAATATGGGCGATAATTAGTGACCCAAAATGAAGTATAAATTATGGGGGTGTAAGCATAAACCGGCTCATAAATATAATTGTTCCCGTACATATAAACGTCACCCACAACCTGTACCTGAATCTTATTGAATCTATCCCTTTCTACTTCAACTGTAGCGATGTCTTGGTAAGTATCAAGGCCAAGAACTGACTGAATAATGATAAGGTGTGTGTTTCCTTCGACACTTTCAATAACACGTAGATAATCGACCCTGTTATCTCCATTCAAATCTAAATTTGAAATTTGAGCTCGAGGGTCATTCAGTCTTCTTTCAAAATCTTCTAAGTCTCGTGATTCACCAAAGATAGAAGCGACTGCACGTAAATCGAGGTTGTCGCTAATGTCCGAATTAGTTGCAGTGACAGTAGTCCTGTCCTGAGCAAAAATACTTGTAGTGCTCATTAAGGGTAGCATAACAAAGAATAAAATTTTCGTTTTCATAATAACAGTATTTAGGATAATTTTTTTGAACTATCCAATTACTGTGCCACAGCAATTTTTTTATGGGTTTTAATAAAACTTTAAGTAAACCTTAACATAGACACAATAAAAAAAGGAGAACAAACCGTTCTCCTTTTTTATTTACCCAATTTTCTATCTCGGTACTGTTGTAATAATTTTCTGTTGAAGTTTTCTTCAGCTTTTTTAAGCTTCAGAATTTTGACGGGTGAAATAACTCCTTTTAAACTGGCAGTAAATTTCTTTTTTAATTGATATAGTTCGTCTTCGGTACTTTCCATCTGTGACAAAATCGTGGCGGCATCCTTGTCTGAGAGTTTGTCAAAAGAATCATCATCCATTCGATCTAAATACCCTTTTAGTTTTTGCTTTCTGATTTCCTGTTGCTTATCTTCAAAAGCATTGTACAAAGGCCAGAATTTTGCTGCTTCATCAGGTGTCAATGATAATTCATTGGTTATGAATGCCACTTTAAGTGTTTTGATTTGCTCTTTCTTCTTGCGAATGAACGGACCGTCCTGAGCGATAGCATTTATTGATATTAATGCTATGAGTATTGGGAGTATTTTTTTGATTTTCATACGATTAGTCTGTTATATATTGTTCTAAATTTGTGTTTGAATTTAAAGCTTCCTCAATAGCTGTATCATCAACATTGAGTTCCATTTTCATTTTATCTAAATCTTCCTGATTTAATAATTCAGCAATTTCATCTTGAGAAATATTAGACTGATAAGCGATATAGTTTTCTAAGGTTGCCGAATCAATTTCTTCCTTGTTAGTTGAATACTTATTATATATCGGAATAGAAAGCATTGCAATAATAACTGCGGCAGCTGTAAAATACCAAGTCTTTCTGGAACTAAAAATTGAAATAACTTTAGTTTCCTGTTTTGGCAATTGTGCCAAAACTTTATTCGAAAGTGTATCAAAATAGCCATCAGGCGTTATAAATCCTGCAGTTATTTTCGTTTCGTTATCTAATTTAAAATTTTTCATGGCGTTATGACAAATGTTTGTTAAAATAGTTTAATCAGCTTTCATAAAATCTTCAATTTTCCTCACAGCATGATGGTACGATGCTTTCAGGGCTCCAACTGATGTGCCTAAAATCTCCGACATATCTTCATATTTTATCTCTTCGTAATATTTCATTTTAAAAACTAACTGCTGTTTCTCAGGAAGCAAAGCAATAGCTTTCTGCAACCTGATTTGAATCTCATTTCCATCAAAATAAATATCAGCTTTGAGGTTGTCAACAAGTTTGCTCTGTAATGCCTCGCTGGTTGTGCCGTTTCGCTTCGCTTTTTGATTGATAAAAGTAATTGCTTCATTTGTTGCAATGCGGTACACCCATGAAAACAGTTTACTTTCTCCTTTAAAATCCTTTAAATATCTAAAGACTTTGATAAAAGTATTTTGCAGAACATCATCGGTATCATCGTGGTTTAAAACAATACTCCGGATATGATTGTACAGCGGACGTTGATAATCACGCAGGAGTTTTTGAAACGCAATATTCTGCGTTTCCGGATTCAATAATTCCTGAATAAAATCCTTTTCGTCTTGCAAAGTGAAAATTTAGCCGTTGGAATAAAGATAAAAGAAAAGGTTTAATATCCCCTGAAATTATTGCTTTTCAGTTGAATCAGTATTAGTTTCCGAAGTTTTAGGATTCTCTTTAGATGGTGTGGGTGCCGCCACAGTTGTTGATGTTGCTATTGCAGGGGCAGATGTTTCTGCTTTTGGGAAAACCGGAATATAGATTTCCGTAATCCATTTCGAAGGCTGTTTTATGTCATCAATGGTTTTAACATACACTTCGGAATAACTGCCTGCAAAGTTTTGTTTCAATCCATTATCAGCAATATATTTCTCAGCTTTTGTCCAGGCTTCCTTACTATGCGAATAGTCACCGGTAAGAGTTGTTTTTAGACAGGTAAATGCGACTATTGCTCCGGAAGACACATCGCTTCCCGACGAAATAAATATTTCTTTCCCAACAGGAATACAAATCGAAATAGTGGCAAAATCATTAGCAACATCATATCGGTCATATGATACAAAAGGTTTTCCGGTCATGGCTATTCTGTTCTTTTTGAAGAAATGCAGCATGTTGGACATCATGATTTTTATGTTTTTGGAAACACTTTTAATATGGCAGGAAACAGTTTGTTTCAGACAATAACCAGAACCACGCTGTACTATTCCATTGACTTTAATGGAATAAGTTTTCATTTCATAATTCAGCGTTTTGTCAAGATTCCGAAGGCTTTTTTCATAAGAATCAATCAGAATAGAGGTGGCTCCACCCTTAAAAAAAGTACAAATTTTAGTAAGAAGATCCATTTTACCTTTACTATAAATTGTAACTTTAGTTCCGCCAACCGTGTCTTTGAAAGTCAAAGAAATTGCTACCGTAGTCCCATTAAAGTTTGCTCTTTGTGAAATACTGTCATTTTCTTTTACAAACACTGTTCTTATATTGCCCTCATCTGAACCGTTATCCCAAGAACATTTTGCTCCGGCTCCTATGGTTTTCACATCGTAATTGAATTTGATATCGCTGTTTTTCTGCATCCAGGAACCAAAAGTCTCCCAGTTTTTATAATCATTCACATAATCGAAAACAGAACTTCGGGAGGTTTTTATAATGCCGCTTTTCGTTACTTCAAAATCGCCTTTCTGGGTAGCTACATATACCGTAATTCCAACAAGAGCCAAAAGAATCAACAGGAAG
The DNA here is from genome assembly GCA_002296885.1 of Flavobacterium sp. UBA807. Classification (GTDB taxonomy): domain Bacteria; phylum Bacteroidota; class Bacteroidia; order Flavobacteriales; family Flavobacteriaceae; genus Flavobacterium. The sequence goes on from DBIH01000082.1 coordinate 10,551, forward strand.
ATATATTTTAAAATTCTCATAAAGCAGTTTTTAAAGTGACACAAAGTTATGAATTTAATAGTAGCAAAATTGATTATATTTGCTTGTATTCAAATTTTAATTGATGAAAACAAAAAGCGAGCTTCGCGGTATTTTATTTAGACATTTAGACGGAATTGTAACAGTTCCGACAGCATATTCCCTATACAAGAAAGGTGTTTTAGAGTTTATATTACAACAGCAGAATGCTTCACTCAAGGAGCTTACCGAAAAGTTTAAAGCTAATGAAGGTTATCTTAATGTGGCACTCAGAGTCTTGGCTTCACAAGGCTGGCTTGTGCAAAATATTAATAATCAAAATGATGAAATTACTTTTGCAGTAACAGATAAAAGCAAAGAAGCTTTTTCATTGATTCCACTATATGCTGATGTCTTTAATTTGATGCAGTTCTCAGAACATTTCCATCCGCGTAAATTTGAAGTAGAACCTTTCGAATTACTCAACAAATTATATTCTAAATACAAATCAAATTTCGGAATCGCATTTTCTGATGATGAAAAAATCCGTTCCATTCAGAAGCAGGTTTTATATCATATTGAAGGCGTTTTGGTTGGACCAACAATTGTAATGCTTGGAATGACGGGAATGTTCCATAAGTATTTTATGGAAACTTCTTTCCGCCCTGAAGAATTTCACAAAAATCCTGAATGTTTCAAGGAAATATTAGATTTTCTGTCACACCTTGAATGGTTTACAAAAAAAAATGACAATTATCAGTTCACAGAAACTGGTTTGTTTTATGCCAAAAGGGCGGCGGCATACGGAGTTACAGTTTCTTATATTCCAACACTCAGGAAAATGGATGAACTCCTTTTCGGCAATGCTTCGATATTGAGGAATATAGGTGAACATGAAACGGAATTACATGTAGACAGGGAAATGAATGTTTGGGGTAGTGGCGGAGCCCATGCAGAATATTTCAAGATTGTAGATGAAATCATTATTGAATTGTTCAATCGTCCAGTTTCCGAACAACCAATCGGAATTCTTGATATGGGCTGTGGTAACGGTGCTTTTCTCGAGCATATATTTGATGTTATCGAACGCCAGACCAGCCGTGGAAAAATGCTTGATGAGCATCCTCTGTTTTTGGTTGGTGTCGATTATAATGAAGCCGCAATTAAAGTTACCCGTGCTAATCTGATTAAAGCCGATATCTGGGCAAAAGTAATCTGGGGCGATATTGGACGGCCTCAATTATTAGCGGATACTTTGAAAGAAGATTACAATATCGATTTAAAGGAATTACTCAATGTTAGAACTTTTTTAGATCACAACCGAATCTGGGAAACTCCAAAAACAAGAACTCCAAATCGAATTAGTACTTCATCAGGCGCCTTTGCACATCGTGGTCAGCGAATCAGTAATGCCGAAGTCGAAGATAATCTCCTGGAACATCTAAATAAATGGTCACCATTCGTAGAAAAGTTCGGTCTTCTTTTAATTGAACTTCATACAATTGCACCTGAACTTACAGCTGACAATCTGGGAAGAACGGCCGCAACAGCTTATGATGCCACTCATGGATTTTCCGACCAGTATATTGTTGAGATTGAAGTGCTACACAAAATTGCGGCTGAAGCAGGATTGTTTTCGGATGAAAGAGTTTTTACCAAATTTCCAAATTCAGATTTGGCAACAGTAAGTGTGAATCTTTTAAAAGGGAAATAAGCACCAAAAACCTGATGTTTTTATTAAAATAATAGTACCTTTAATTAATTTTAAGCTATCTGTCTGTTACTGAATTGAAAAAAACAGCAATAATATTCTTCCTGTTTATAAACCTTCTTTCCTTGGCTCAGGGAAAGGGTGGAACGGTGCATCTTGAAACTACTGATTCTAAAGGTGCTAAAAAAGAATTCGAAGCAAAGTGCTATGTAATCACCGTTATCAAGGCTAATTCCACTTTTGCTACTATTTTATTCGATAAAACTCTTATCCCCGCTTCAAAAGAAATAAAGGTTTATCTAAGCCAGCAGGGAAAGACTGAACCTGCAGTAATAGTCATTCCAGTAAACAGTGAAAATGTAGTTCAATCAGCAAAGCTTGCAGGGATTCCTTATTTAACCATAAAACAACTTGCCCAAAATATGGTTTTGGTAAAGCCTACCTTTTTTCCGGATGACCTTATTCAACAAACAATAAAAGGCATCACAGATAAAGACCTCGAGGATTTTACCACTGAAATGGAAAAGTGGGCAGGATATTGATTAATGTTTGGTTGCAATCTTAATTACGAAGAGCAAAGCAATAAAAAGTAGAAAAGCAATCAAGACTTTATAACTTCCCTTAAAAACCCTTTGATGAATCGCTTTGTCTTTCCCGTAGGCAAAATAAACAGCGATTACAAAACAAACAAAAAAGATAGCGGCGAAAGTCCATTGACCAGTTGTGAACATTTATTTCAAATTTTCAACAAATTTACTCAATTGTATCATAAAGTCGTATTTTGCATCAACAATAAATTTCATTACAAATGCAAAAACAAATCAACGCGGTAAAAGAATTCCACACCGCTTTTGGCCTTGGTGTGAGTCAGGAAATGAAAGCTGATTTAGGGGAACAGAAAAACCTGCTCCGCTTTAACCTGATGAAAGAGGAAAATGAAGAATACCTTGAAGCGGTTCAGAATAACGATCTGATTGAAACAGCCGATGCACTTGGCGATATGCTGTATATTCTTTGTGGCACTATTATAGAGCACGGACTACAATACAAAATAGAAGAAGTATTTGACGAAATTCAACGCTCCAATATGAGCAAGCTTGGTGAAAACGGAAAACCGATTTACCGTGAAGACGGCAAAGTATTAAAAGGACCAAACTATTTCAAACCAAGTTTTGAAGAGATATTGAGATAAAAGTAAAGCGCACCATTCGATGCGCTTTTTAATTGTTCTGTTATTCCCGCGAAGTAGGGAATCCAAATAGAGCCTAATTCTGTAATTTACCGAATAACTTATCAATTTGCCTTTTGGTCAACCATACGGTTACACCTCCTTCTGAACCATTATTATAGCTTACTTTCATCTTCACACTGGCAATATTCATGGCCTTTGTAAACTGAAGCAACACAGTTTCATTAGGCAGTTCAATCTTTATGTCTTCTTTCGGTAAGTTTGTAAGACCTTCATTAATGACACCATAAAATCCTTCCAGGGCACCATCAATATCTTTGAAACTGAAGGTTTTGAATTCAGCTACCTGAGGCTTATTATCATTCTGGTATTTAAAGACAACCAAATCGCCGGTCTTTGTAATTTCTACAGTACTCAAAGTAGGAGTTCCTACCTTACCGATAAGAACAGGTTTCGTTTCAGTCTTGGTTACCTTGATTTGAGCATTGGCTGCAAAGGCAATAAACATAAACGATAAGGAAAGCAATTTTTTCATGATTTGTAAATTTTGATAAAAGTACTAAAAAATAGCATTCGCCGGAACAAGATTCTTTTACTTATCAGATAATGGAATCTTTACTTTATAAAGCTTAGGCTTGGTTTTCCATAAATGAAGATCAGTACCTTCGCTGATGATAAAATAGTCGGTGCCATTAAAACTCGCAATGCCTTCGGTTTGCCTGAAGTTTTGATTTATCCTAATAAGCTTTACTTTCCTGATATCCATATTTTTATTTTCCGATAAGGATAACATAAGTATTCTTGGTGATAAAAACCGGCTATAGCCAATCAGTAGGATTCTGTTATCTTCTGCCCGGTAACTCGCACCGGTAATAAGTGTGCGGTTCTTAAGTGTAGCCACATATTCTGCAATATGATGTGAAGGCTGTGCCGGAATCTTGAATATTTGGCAGCGGTGTCCCTTCCATTCTTTCGTAAAAAGAAAAATCGAATCGTGAGTCGGCACCATAGCCTCACAGTCATAATTGATTTTTTCAGGCCATTCAAAGGTAATGGAGTCGAGCACTATCTTATTCTGTAAAAGTGCTTCCTTGCTGATGCGATAAATAGGCAGCTTATTTCTTTTCCCCAGATTATTGCCAAAATTCCCCATATAAAGGTAATTGTCATCCTGACTTATTTCCTCCCAATCGATATTAGGAACACCTAAGTTGTATTCCTTTATTATCTTATAATCAATTGTGTCAAGGCAAAAAAGAGCAGGACGCCCGCTGTCATTGTGCGTCCACAGTTTGCCATTCCAGGCAACAAGCCCTGAACCTTCGGGAATGCGTGAATCGAGTACGCGCTTGTTCTTTACTTTGAGTCCGCAGAATTTATGTGACACAGCTATTTCTTTCTGCTGGCCGAATGTAGAAAAGTTAAAAAGCAATAGGACTATGGTCATGTAAAGCCTAAAGTCATATTGCTTTTTTATATTTATCATCTGAATATTATTCTTTAAGCGATGCCATATCAATCACAAAGCGATACTTCACATCGGCTTTAAGCAGTCTTTCATAAGCTTCATTGATTTCCTGCATTTTGATGATTTCAATTTCGGAAACAATATTGTGTTTGCCACAAAAATCGAGCATTTCCTGTGTTTCCGCAATACCACCAATTAATGAAGCGGCAACTGCTTTTCGTCCCATAATCATTGGAACGGTATTTAGAAAAGGCTCCAATCCGCCAAGATAACCAACAATGACCAAAGTACCGTTGATAGCTAAAGTCGTGATATACGGATTCACATCGTGTATATAAGGAACGGTATCAATAATCACATCAAACTTACCGGTAACAGAAGCCATCTGTGCAGCGTCAGTAGAAATAATCACAGCATCCGCCCCCAAATCCTTAGCGTCTTTTTCTTTTTCGGGTGTTCTGGAAAACAGCGTTACATCAGCGCCCAAGCCTTTAGCCAGTTTGATTGCCATGTGTCCTAATCCGCCCAAACCTACTACGGCAACTTTACTGTCTTTACCCACATTCCAGTGACGCAGCGGTGACCAGGTTGTGATTCCGGCGCAGAGCAATGGTGCTACTGCAGCCAAATTTAAATTAGTAGGAACCTTTAAAACAAAAGCTTCATCAACGACTATTTTTTCGGAATAACCGCCATGCGTAAATCC
>DBIH01000105.1 GCA_002296885.1 Flavobacterium sp. UBA807
GAGGTAGCGAAAGACTGTGTAACTTTCAAGAAAAATATGGTTACTGCATCTTACATTTCAGATGAAATGCAAAGTCTGGATGAAGCGGTAAAAGCCAACGGCCTGATTTTTATGAATGAAGTCGGACTCGACCCTGGCATTGACCACATGAGCGCCATGAAAGTGATTGATGAGATTAAAGAAAAAGGCGGTAAAATGATTTTGTTCGAATCGTTTTGTGGCGGTTTAGTAGCTCCCGAATCTGATGATAATCTTTGGAATTACAAATTTACCTGGGCACCGCGGAATGTAGTTTTAGCAGGACAGGGTGGTGCTGCAAAATTTATCCAGGAAGGAAAATACAAATATATTCCGTATCACAAATTATTCCGCAGAACAGAATTTTTTCATGTTGAAGGTTATGGAAAATTTGAAGGTTATGCCAATCGTGATTCATTAAAATACAGAAGTGTTTATGGTCTTGATGACATCCTGACTTTATACAGAGGAACAATCCGTAGAGTTGGTTTTTCAAGAGCGTGGAATATGTTCGTACAATTAGGCATGACTGATGATTCTTATGTGATGGAAAATTCCGAGACGATGAGTTACCGTGATTTTATCAATTCATTTTTGCCTTTTCATCCGTCAGATACAGTAGAATTAAAAACCCGAATGGCACTTGGTATCGAACAGGATGATATCATGTGGGACAAATTACTGGAACTCGATATTTTTAGTAAAACAAAAATTGTTGGACTTAAAAACGCAACGCCTGCTCAAATTTTGGAACGCATCCTAAATGACAAATGGACCTTACAGATTGAAGACAAGGATATGATTGTGATGTATCACAAGTTTGGTTATGAAATAGATGGTGAACGTAAACAGATAGATTCCAAAATGGTATGTATTGGCGATGACCAAATGTATACTGCCATGTCAAAAACCGTTGGTTTGCCTGTTGCCATGGCTGCTTTACAAATTCTAAATGGAAATATCAAAACCCCGGGAGTACAACTACCAATTAAAAAAGAAGTATACGATCCTATTTTAAAAGAACTGGAAAAATATGGCATTGTTTTCAAGGAAACCGAAATGCCTTATGTAGGTTACAACCCCGATAAGCTGCAGGGAAGTTAAAACACTATCGAAAAACCAAAATCTTAATTGATTTTGGTTTTTTTATTTACAAATGAAACTAATTCTGTATTTTTGGTTTATATTTTTATGTAATGAAAATAAATCAGCTACAAATAGAAATTGATGGTTTAGACAAAGAAATCCTTCGCGCCCTGATGGAAGATGCCCGAAAACCAATCCTTCAAATTGCAAACAAAATAGGAATTTCCGGAGCCGCAATTCATCAGCGTTTACGCAAACTCGAAGAAGCCGGAGTAATTTCGGGTTCCAAATTCACCATTGACAACAAAGTCTTAGGCTATAAAACCATGGCTTTTATCGGAATTTATCTCGATAAAGCTTCAAGCAATTCGGATGCCGTACGCGAGTTGAAAAAGATTCCGGAAGTTTTGGAATGTCATTATACCACCGGAAACTGGAGCATTTTGATCAAGATCATTTGCCGCGATAATGAACATCTAATGCAATTGCTGAATAAAAAAATCCAACCCATCGACGGTGTTTCAAGAACAGAAACTTTTATATCTTTAGAACAACAAATAGAAAGACAAATTCAGTTATAATATTCACAGCTAAAAACCATTATGAAAAAATTCAAACTACTCATTCTAATCCTTCCATTCTTTTTAATATTGGTCAATTGTAATTCCGCTAAAAAAACTGCAATGGAAGCAAAACCTGTTGAAAATCCTGTAAGTTATAAAACAGACATCGCGCCAATGATGACTGTCAGTTGTACACCATGCCATTTCCCACCACAAGGAAGAAAAGAGCCCTTAGATAATTATGAGCATGTCAAATCAAATATAAAAGAAGTTATAAAGCTTGTTAAATTACCGGTTACCGATCCCGATTTTATGCCTTTCAAAAGCAAAAAACCGGCATTAACATCTGAACAAATAGCAACTTTGGAAAAATGGCAGCAGCAAGGCATGCCTGAGTAATTAAAATAAAAAATCCGCTTTTAAAGCGGATTTTTTGTTACCTAATGTCATGTAATTATACTTTTATATGACCCCAATTTTCACCTCGTTTTATACGATGCACTTGCATTTCGCTGATTCCAAATTGCTTTGCCAGGATTTTGATTCGTGTATTCTGATTCGGTCGACTCAGTATTTTTTTCAAACGCATGACACTTGTTGCCGTTAATTTTCTGCCATCAGCTTTTATATTGTGCTCAATCAGTTTTTTCTTTGAATTGATTACATGTGGGCTTTTTTTATAGTGAGCCATTTTTTCTTCATACGTAGCCCATCTTAAATTATTTACCAAATCATTATCCCGAACATAATCAAGATGTAATACATATTGTTGCTCTTCCGAAGTTTTCGGAATAAAAAATTCAGCAACCAGTTTATAAATAAAATATGTTTTATAAACTCTTTTTCCGTTTTCAGTTCTGCAATAACGAAAGGTCTTATAGCCGTCTGCATAAGATCCTTTCAATAAATTGCCATCGGTAAAAGTTTCTGTAAAACTAATAAGCCTTCCCCTATTGGAAACGGCGTATCTATATTTCAACGGAATATCGGTTTCGATTTCCCGAAAAACTTCATTTGCATAAAATCTTATCATTAATTGTGGTATTTGATGATGCCCGAAAATACAAAAGAAAATTAATTTAACCTCAAAACTCCTTAGGGTTTAACATTAAATGGCAATTAAATTCCAAAATAATAATCAAACCCAAAAGAATTCGCACAAAGTATAAAAAATCGGCTACACTTGTAACAGATTTCCATATTATCCAACCAAATTAATTACTTTCCCAGGAACGATAATCACTTTGTTTGGCGTCCTTCCGTCTAATTGTTTGATGGTTCTTTCATCAGCCATAACGATTTCCTCGATTTGTTTTGGAGATAAATCCAACGGAAGCTTAATCGTGAAACGCATTTTTCCGTTAAACGAAACCGGATATTCTTTTTCAGATTCTACCAGATATTTTTCTTCACAGATTGGAAAAGCAACAGTTGAAATCGAACCTTCATGTCCTAATTGTGACCAAAGTTCTTCAGCAATATGTGGTGCATAAGGTGAAATCACAACTGCTAATGGCTCCAATATTTTTCGGTGATTGCATTTCATGGATGCCAATTCATTCACACAAATCATAAACTGCGAAACCGAAGTATTGAACGAAAAATTCTCGATGTCTTCCGTCACTTTTTTAATGGTTTTGTGCAATGATTTGTACATATCGGCAGTTGGTTCGTCGTTAGTAACAATCAAACCATTGTCATCAAAATACAAACGCCATAGTTTTTTCAGGAAACCTGAAACACCGGTAATTCCGGCAGTATTCCATGGTTTTGCCTGCTCCAGCGGACCAAGGAACATCTCGTAAAGCCTTAAAGTATCTGCGCCATAATCATTACAGATGTCGTCCGGATTAACAACGTTGTATTTTGATTTGGACATTTTTTCGACTTCGCGGCCAACAATATATTTTCCGTTTTCCAAAATGAATTCAGCATTTTTATAATCTGCATACAACGGATGATTTTTAAAAGCTTCAATATCTAATTCGTTAGTGATATCATTGATTACAGATAAATCAACGTGGATTGGATGAACATTTTCTCCTGCAATTAATCCTTTTGAATAAAGCTTTTTGGAATCTTCACTTCTGTAAACAAACGCACTCATCCCCAAAATCATTCCCTGATTAATCAGTTTTTTGAATGGTTCTTCCGTTGGCGCAAAGCCTTTGTCCTTTAGGAATTTGTTCCAAAAACGTGAATACAATAAATGTCCGGTTGCGTGTTCGCTTCCTCCAATGTATAGGTCAACATTTTGCCAATAGTCTAAAGCTTCCTTGCTACAAAACTCATTTTCATTGTGTGCATCCATATAACGCATCCAGTACCAAGAACTTCCTGCCCAGCCGGGCATCGTGTTCAACTCTAAAGGAAACACCGTATCGTTGTCAATCAAATCATTGTTTACAACTTTGTTATTTTTGGTATCCCAGGCCCAGTTGGTAGCGTTACCTAAAGGAGGTTGACCATCTTCGGTTGGGAGGTATTTTTCGACTTCAGGCAAAATGATTGGCAGATATTTGCTGTCAATCATCTGCGGCAATCCGTTTACATAATAAACCGGAAACGGTTCTCCCCAATATCTTTGTCTTGAGAAAACAGCATCGCGCAAACGGTAATTGGTTTTGCCTTTTCCGTGGTGAATTTTTTCTAATTCTTCAATGATTTTTTTAGTTCCCAATTTATAACCCAATCCATTTAGGAAATCGGAGTTTATCAATTCAAAACCATCCTTATCTGCGAAAGCGGCTTCGGAAATATCTTTGTTAAAAATGTTTTTAATTGGAATGTTGAAGTGTTTGGCAAAGGCATAATCGCGTTCATCACCGCAAGGAACCGCCATAACAGCGCCCGTTCCATAACCTGCCAAAACGTAATCGCCAATCCAAACCGGAATTGGTTCTTTGGTAAACGGATGCTCGGCATAAGCTCCGGTAAACACTCCCGAAATGGTTTTTACGTCTGCCATTCTTTCGCGTTCCGAACGTTTAGCCGTAGCTTCGATATAACTTTCAACAGCCGCTTTTTGCTCCGGCGTTGTGATTTGAGCAACTAATTCGTGTTCCGGTGCCAAAGTCATAAAAGTCACTCCAAAAATCGTATCAGGACGAGTGGTGAAAACCTCTATCGTATGTCTTTCTCCATTGGTTTCTGATTGCAGCACTTTGAAAATTACCGAAGCACCTACTGATTTACCAATCCAATTTCTTTGAGATTCTTTGATGGATTCGCTCCAATCGATAGTTTCCAAACCTTGTAATAATCTTTCAGCATAAGCGGAGATTCGCATCGACCATTGCGTCATTTTTTTACGGATTACGGGATGACCACCACGCTCAGAAACTCCGTTTACAATTTCGTCGTTTGCCAAAACCGTTCCCAATGCCGGACACCAGTTTACTTCGGTTTCTGCCAAATAAGTCAGTCTGTACTGCAATAGGATTTTTTGCTTTTCTTCATCTGAAAAAGCATTCCATTCTGACGGAAAAAAGATTTCAACGTTGTCATCGCAAACCGCATGAACGGTAGCATTTCCACTTCTTTCAAAAATGGAAATCAATGTCGAAATATCTTCGGCTTTGTCGGTTTCTTTGTTATACCATGAATTGAAAAGCTGAATGAAAATCCATTGCGTGTGTTTGTAATAATCGGGATTTGAGGTGCGCACTTCACGGCTCCAGTCGAATGAAAATCCGATTTTATCCAGCTGCTCGCGATAACGGGTAATATTTTCACGGGTTGTTTTTTCAGGATGTTGTCCGGTTTGAATAGCGTATTGTTCCGCCGGAAGCCCAAAAGAATCATAGCCTTGCGGATGCAACACATTAAACCCTTTATGGCGTTTGAAACGCGCCACGATATCGGAAGCGATATAACCCAGTGGATGCCCTACGTGCAAGCCCGCTCCCGAAGGATACGGAAACATATCGAGCACATAATATTTTGGCTTATCGGAATTATTACTAGCTGCAAAAGTCTGGTTTTGAGCCCAATACTTTTGCCATTTTTCTTCGATTTTTTCGTGGAAATACTTCATCTTAGTGTTATGTCAATTCGTTTGTTTTCTAGCCCCGATGGTAGTGGAAATCCTGCATCCGTCAGTTCGAGTGTTTTGTTTCGCTTCTCGATACATC
>DBIH01000136.1 GCA_002296885.1 Flavobacterium sp. UBA807
TTTTTTGTCTTTTTTACTACTTCCTCCTACTCTTTTGTAATTGGTCTCCCAATTATCATCAAAACGCCAGGACATACCAACATTTGCCAAAAGCAGTGCTGGTGTATCTTTTACATTTTTGCTGAATGAAGCATCAAGTTGAATGTTCTCACGAACCAAATAAGCTGTTCCAAGACGGAAAACAGTATCGGAATAAAAATCACTCTTATATGCCTGAAATTCTAAAAATCCGGACCAACGCATATTAAATCCTCGGGTCATAGTCGAAATCCAGCCTAAACTTGGATAATCAGTCATGTATTTATCGGCGATTATATTGTTGACCCAAACCCATTTGCTCCCAAAATGGTGCTGTGTTATCAACATAAGTTTTGGACTAATAGTCTGGTCTGTCGGAAACGTATACGGATTATTCCCGATGTTAAGATTAATTCCTCCATAAACCGCAACGGCCGGTATGAATTGTTTCCAGCTAAATCTGTGATTGGCTTTCCAACTGTAAACATTAGGTTTATCTTGCTTTATAAACGGATCATAAAGCAAATATTTGGCACCAATCGTAATTTGTCTGAAACCATTTCTTGTGTCATTCCCAAGCGACGACTGATACCAATCGTATTGATATTGTGTATTTAATGTAAATTCAAATTGATCGAAAAAAGCTCCATACCGCAAATCTAATTCTGTTCCGAAACCTTTGGCATTATAGTCTAACACTGTATGATTTTCCTTAATACCATACAATCCTGCTTCTGCCTGAATAACCGTTTTACCAACAGAAAATGCCGACATCGACTCACCCGGCCTGTTCGAATTGATAATGTCTGTATATTGGGCATATTGCGCAGTCGAAATCATCAGAAAACCAACTACAAGAAATCTTTTTATGTTTATCATACATAAGGAAATTTAAGCATTACAACTCAGTGTTTCAAAAGTAGTATATTTTATCATTTATTTAAGAGGTTAAACCAAAATTTAAACTGTAGAATTTAGTATTTTTGACAAAATTTTTTAAATAATGGAAACCGCATCTTTTCAGGGGCTTTTAGATACGATTTTATTCATCATCGTTTTCTATTATGCACTAAAGTTCCTGGCTCGTCTTTTTTTACCAGTTTTAGCAAAAAAAGTAGTTGAAAAAGCATCGCAGCAATTTCAACAACAACAGCAAAACTATCAAGACCAAAATACTACTCAAAATCAAACTTCTGAAAAGCCAAAAGAGAAAAAAATCGTTGGCGAATATGTCGATTTTGAAGAAATAGAATAATTTAGTATTCAGTTTTTACTGAAAACCAACAACCTCAACCAAAATACATGAAGCAACTTCAAAAGTTATATCCGCATCTCTTAGCCATTCTTGGTTTCATCATTATCTCATTAGTTTACTTCTATCCTGTTATCCAGGGAAAAAAAATCTACCAGTCCGATATTGCAAAATATACCGGAATGGCCAAAGAACAAATCGATTTTAGGGCTGAAACGCACACCGAGCCTTATTGGACAAACTCCTCTTTTGGCGGAATGCCGACTTACCAATCCGGAGCCAATTACCCGAATGATTATATCGGAATGCTGGATAATGCGATTCGGTTTTTACCGCGCCCAGCCGATTATTTATTCCTTTATTTTCTTGGATTTTATGCGTTGATGCTGGTCTTTAGGATTGATCCTCTCAAAGCATTTTTTGGCGCTTTAGCTTTTGGATTATCGACTTATTTAATTGTAATTTTAGGCGTTGGGCACAATGCCAAAGCGCATGCTATTGGTTACATGCCGTTTGTGGTCGCCGGATTTATTCTGGTTTTCAGAAAAAGATATTTGCATGGCGGAATCCTCACAATGCTCGCAGTCGCGCTCGAAATCACTGCCAATCACTTTCAGATGACATATTATTTATTATTGCTTCTGATAGTAATGGGATTCTTTTTTGCCTACCAGCTTTATCAGGAAAAAGATTTAAAATCACTGCCAAAAATCCTCGGAACTTTTGCTGTTGCAATCATCATCGCTGTTGGTGTAAATGCTACAAGTTTGATGGCAACCAAAGAATACACCGACTTTAGTACGCGTGGAAAAAGTGAACTGACTTTCAATACTGACGGCACTAAAAAAGAGGCAAACATTGCCATGGACCGGGATTATATCACCGAATACAGTTACGGAATTGCAGAAAGCCTGAACCTATTTTCACCTCGTTTGTTTGGTGGAGGAAACAATCAGAAACTTGGCGATGATTCGCATGTTTATAATTTTATGCTCAACTATGGTGCTTCTCCCGAAGAAGCCCGTCAGCTTACCGATAATTATGCAATAACCTATTGGGGCGACCAGCCACAGGTTGCTGCTCCGGCTTATATTGGCGCAGTGGTTTTCTTCCTGTTTGTATTGGCATTATATCACGACAAACGCAAAATAAAATATGCTTTTGTTGCCGGTGCCGTTTTTTCATTATTGCTTTCATGGGGAAAAAATTTATCCTTCCTGACCGACTTCTTCATCGATTATGTTCCGATGTACGACAAGTTCCGAGCGATCTCGTCTATTCAGGTTTTATTGGAATTGTGTATTCCTGTCTTAGCGATTATGGGATTGCAATCCTTTTTTTCGGATGAAGAAAACCGCTGGAAAAGTTTATGGAAAACCGGCGCTACAACACTTGGAATTATTGTGCTGTTGTTTGTATGCAAAAGTATGTTCAGCTTTTCAGGCGATATCGACCATCAATTAGTCGATGCCTTAAAACAGCATCCTGACAAGTCATTTGGAACACAATTCCTAAGTGCCTTACGAGACGACCGAAGAGATTTATACTCTGCCGATTTATTGCGCTCAGGGTTTTTAATTGCAATATCTTTTGGTGTGCTTTATATGTATATCAAAAACAAATTGGCGGCAAACACAACTGTAATCTTGATTGGTGTTTTCATGGTTGGCGATTTGTTCTTTGTAGATAAAAATTACCTAAGCAACGATGGGCAACAGTTCAGAAGCGCTCAGGAAATTGACAATCCGTATCAGCCAACACAAGCGGATTCATTGATTCTGCAGGACCCAACTAATTTCCGAGTATATGAAGTTGCAGGCGGAATTTACAGCCCGCGATCGTCTTATTTCCACAAATCAATTGGTGGTTACAGCGCTGTTATGCCAAGACGTTTCAAGGAAGTTTATGAATACTTAATTGAACCAAGCATGTCCGATTTAGGAAGCATCATCGATCCAAAAACACTTTCAATTACCAAAAATCTTCCGGTTCTGAATGCGTTTAATATTAAGTATTTAATTGTCGGGACCGAAAAAGGCGACATTCCGATTGTAAATCCATTCCACAATGGAAATGCATGGTTTGTAAAAGAATTGAAAAGAGTAAATTCGGCTGATGAAGAAATCAAAACCTTAGGCAAAATTGAAACTAAAGACGTTGCAGTTTTCAGAACAGCGCCGCTAATGAAAGGCACTCATACCAAATCGAGAAGTTTTACCACTGACAGCACTGCGACAATTAAACTCGATTTATACAAACCAAATCACTTGATTTATACATCAAACAATGTTAACGATGGTTATGCCGTCTTCTCTGAAATTTATTATAAAGACGGATGGAATGCCACAATTGACGGCAATAATGCTGATATTGACAAAGTAGATTACACCTTACGCGGAATGGATATCCCGAAAGGCAAACATACTATCGAATTCAAGTTCGAACCGCAGGTTGTAAAAACCGGAAGCACGATTGCATTGATAAGTTTCATTGTAATGGTTCTGGCAATCATTGCCGGAGTTTATTTTGACAGAAAAAGAGAAAAGAACTTAGAAAAAAGAGGATAGACTAAAAATTATTCGTGCATTTGTGGCGAACAATTATACTTATATTTTGGAACCTAAAAAACTTTTAATCATCACATATTACTGGCCGCCCGCTGGTGGTCCCGGAGTACAGCGCTGGTTAAAGTTTGTCAAATATTTGCCTGATTTTAACGTTCAGCCGATTGTTTATATTCCCGAAAATCCAACCTATCCGATTATAGACGAAGGTTTACAAAGTGAAGTTTCGGACAAGGCCATCATCCTGAAAAATAAAATCAACGAACCTTATGGTTTTGCCTCCATATTTTCAAAAAACAAAACCAAAAAAATCAGTTCCGGAATTATTCCGAATCAGAAGAAACAATCTTTTTTAGAGAAGACTTTACTTTGGGTTCGCGGGAATCTTTTTATTCCGGATGCGCGTTTTCTTTGGGTAAAACCATCGGTAAATTATCTGAAAAAATATATCCGGGAAAACCAGATTGAGACGATTGTAACTTCGGGTCCACCCCATAGCCTGCATCTCATCGGATTAGAATTAAAAAAAGATTTAAACATACAATGGTTTGCTGATTTCCGTGATCCGTGGACAACTATTGGCTATCACAAGGCTTTGAAATTATCCGCTTACGCAGAAAAAAAGCATAAGGCTCTTGAAAAAGAAGTACTGAATTCAGCCGACAAAATCATTGTAACATCTAAGACTACAAAAACCGAATTTGAAGCGATGACTTCGCGTCCGATTGAAGTCATCACTAATGGTTATGATGTGGAAAAAATTGAAAAACAACCATTAGACGAAAAATTCACTTTGGCACACATCGGTTCGTTTTTATCCGACAGGAATCCCAGAATTTTATGGAGCGCGTTGAAGGAACTTATCAAAGAAAACAAAGATTTTAAAAACGATTTTCAACTCAAATTAATTGGTGCCACCAGCCAGGAAGTTTTAGATACCATTTCTGAATTCAAGCTGAATGATTACGTCCAAAATCTTGGTTATGTTTCGCATCAGGAAGCGGTGGAACATCAACGAAAATCTCAGGTTTTGTTGCTGATAGAAATCGATTCTGAAGACACCAAAAGCATCATTCCCGGAAAACTTTTTGAATATATGGTTTCCGAAAGACCGATTATTGCCATTGGTCCTGAGGGTTCCGATTTT
This sequence comes from Flavobacterium sp. UBA807, assembly GCA_002296885.1. Lineage (GTDB taxonomy): Bacteria > Bacteroidota > Bacteroidia > Flavobacteriales > Flavobacteriaceae > Flavobacterium. The sequence goes on from DBIH01000136.1 coordinate 4,982, forward strand.
GCCGAAATCATCACTTCAACTAACACCGGAGTTTTCTTCACTTATGAAGAAAAGGAAAAGCTAAAAGCCTTACTTTTGAAATACTATCAGGAATATCAAAACCAAAATCTGAAAGTTCATGCCGTTGGTTTGCAGCAATATTCCCGAAAGAGTTTAACTGAAAAACTGGCAAAAATTATAACTTCGTAATTGTTAATTCATAATTCGTAATTCCAATATGGGAATCGTCCAAAGCCAGTCTATTAAAAACACTATTTTCACCTTCGTAGGGTTTGGAATTGGCGCGATTAATACGTTGTTTTTCTACACCAACTTTCTTGGAAAATTGCATTACGGTATTGTCATGACGATTCTTTCGGGAGCTAATATTTTAATGCCGATAATGGCTTTTGGCGCGCAGAACACTCTGATTCGATTCTTCTCATCTTATAAAGAGCAAAAGAAACGCGACGAATTTTTAACGTTCATGCTGTTGCTGCCTTTGGCTTTAATCATTCCGGTTGGCTTGGCATTCTACATTTTCTATGATCAGATTTCGCATAGTTGGATTCAGGAAAATCCAACGCTAAAACCCTTCTTCTGGCTTATTCCTGTTATCGGTTTGTTTATGGCCTATTTTGAAGTCTTTTATGCGTGGGCAAAAGTACACATGAAATCAGTAACCGGGAATTTTATCAGTGAAATATTGGTACGGTCGATAATTATGGTCTTGTTGCTTGGAGTTCATTTTAAGTGGCTTTCAACAGATACTTTCGTCTATTGTGTTGCACTCGCTTATCTTGCCCAGGTAATCGCTATGAAATTGTATGCGATTTCAGTAAAAATGCCTGTGCTGCGTTTTGTAATTCCCGAAAATGTCAGGGAAATAATTTATTATTCGCTATTTATTATCGTTTCAGGCGGCGTTGCCGTAATGCTGGTTGATTTTGATAAAGTAATGATTCCTCAGTATAAAGAAATTGGACAAAATGCGATTTATGGTTTAGCCATATTCATCGCAACCGTAATTGCAGCTCCAAGCAGGGCAATGACACAAATAACAGCTCCGATTACTGCTAAATTAATGGTAGAAAACAAACACGAGGAACTGAATGATCTGTATAAAAAAAGCGCTATCACGCTTCAGGTTGTTGGCGGATTCATCATGATTGTAATTTTTGTCAACATCAAAGAAATGTATCATCTGATTCCGAAAGATTACAGTGGCGGAGTTTTGGCTGTTTTCCTTATTGGAATTTCCAAATTTTATGATGTCCTGCTTGGGAATAATAATTCGATTATCGTCAACACTCATTATTATCGTACAGTCTTGTTGTTTGGAGTATTCACAGTATTTCTGATGATTGTCCTGAACATGATTTTCATTCCGCTTTATGGCATTAACGGTTCTGCATTTGCCACATTGCTCACAGTTGCCATCTACAATACGATCAAATTGATTTTTGTGGTTAAAAAATTAGACTTGTATCCATTTACTAATAAAACATTGCAATCGCTTGCGATTTTAGCGGTTTGTTTCTTGTTGTTCTACTTTTGGGATTTCCCCTTCTACACCATCATCAATATAATATTGAAATCGATTTTGGTTAGTCTTTTATATGTGTTTCTAAATTATAAACTACAAATTTCCGAAGAGGTTAATGGTGTAATTGCAAATGTTTTGAAGAAGTTGAGATTGATGTAACAATTTGCAAACAAAACCTACTGATATTTTTTGTAAATTCGTAATCCTAATTAACTAAACTCATGAAAAAAACACTCGCAGGACTTCTTGTTTTGCTTACCATCACACTCGTTAGCTGCAAATCTGACAAAAAAGAAAGCAACAGCAATACCGACGCTGACTTTGCGTCATTTGAAACCAAATTCCTTGACGCTTACTGGAAACAATATCCTGCCCAATCCATAATTCAGGGTTATGGCAAATACTATGACAAATTAGTTGTACCAACCAGTGCCGCTTTTGAGGACAATGTCAACTTCTCTAAAAAATGGCTGTCTGATTTAGATAAATTGGATTATGACCAATTGAGCGACAATAACAAGATAAGCGCTAATATTATCAAAAACCAATTGGAAAGTGATATTTGGTATACTTCTGTTTTTAAGCAACAGGAATGGGATGCTTCGATTTATAACATCAGTGGTTCCTGCGATTATATCATCAATCAACCTTACGCGCCATTGGACGAACGTTTGAAAATCCTTACCAAATATCTTGAAAACACCGATGCTTATTACAAAGCTGCTCTTGAAAATCTGAAGCAGCCAACCAAAGAGCATTTGGAAATGGCAATCAA
>DBIH01000249.1 GCA_002296885.1 Flavobacterium sp. UBA807
ATCGGCATATTATCTACAACCTGTTTATAAGTTGTTTCGTTTTGGCTGAATTCACTCAATAATTTTTCAACATCAGGAGTATTTACATCAGTTTTTAATTTTGTTAGATAATCATAAACCTTCTTGCTGTCTTCTTTACTGAGTGAAGTTACGATGTCTGCCGGAGCATTAATCTGCTTTTCATTGGTTAAGAAATCCATGGTAGATTGCTTATTCACTGTAAAAGCAATAGTTACACCAAATACAAACAACAAAGGATAAACATATTTCGAATTAATATAAGGTGTTTTAAATTTTCCTCTCGGGATATCGGTTTTGTTTTGTAAAACCAAAACTCCGGCACAAACCAAAACGAAGGCAAACAAAGTTCCAATGCTGCACAAATCGGTTACCATTGTTAAATTAAGAAATAAAGCCGGAATAGCAACTACAAATCCGGTCACGATTGTAGCGTATGAAGGCGTATGATATTTTGGATGCACTCTGGAAAAACGTTTTGGCAATAATCCGTCACGGCTCATGCTCATCCAGATTCTCGGTTGTCCCATCTGAAAAACAAGAAGCACACTCGCCATTGCCACAACAGCACTCACAGCTATGATGCCCGACATCCATTTCAGATTCAGTTTATCAAATACAAATGCCAGCGGATCACCAACATTCAAATCGGAATATTTAACCATTCCGGTAAGCACTAAAGCAATCACAACATAGAGAATGGTACAAATGATAATGGCCCACATCATCCCGCGTGGTAAATCGCGTTGCGGGTTTTTACATTCTTCCGCAGTTGTTGATATAGCATCAAAACCAATATAGGCAAAGAACACCGCCGATACACCTTTCAGGATACCACCAACACCATTTGGAGTAAACGGATGCCAGTTGGCAGTATCGACATAAAAAATTCCCACTGCAATAACCAAAAGAATAATACAAAGCTTTACACAAACCATTAAATTACTGGCATTACGAGACTCTTTCATCCCGCGATACACCAAATACGTAATAACAATTATGATAAGCAGAGCTGGCAAATCGGCTACTAAATGAAAGGAACCAATGGTCGGAGAAGTTTTCCAGGCAGTATAGGCAGCCTGCAAACCTTCTGTTAGATTTTCAAATGACTTTCCGCTTTGCATTAAAGCAGTTGCATCTTTAAAACCGTTAGAAGCAGTAAGGTAATCCATCTGAACCCATTGAGGCAAATGTATACCACCACTCTCCAACAAACCCGTGAAATAATCACTCCAGGAAATAGCAACAGTTATGTTTCCAATAGCATATTCCATAATCAAGGCCCAACCAATTATCCAAGCGATGATTTCGCCAAAAGCAACATAGGAATACGTATAGGCACTTCCCGAAACCGGAACCATTGAAGCAAATTCTGCGTAGGCAAAAGCTGCAAAACTACAGGCAATGGCCGTAAAAATAAACAGGAAGATAACTCCCGGACCACCATCAGCACTTGCTTTTCCAATGGTGCTGAAAATGCCTGCTCCGATAATTGCAGCAATCCCAAATGCGGTTAAATCACGTGCCGTCAAATGTTTTCCTAACGCCTGATGACCGTCGGCTTCATTTTTAGCGACCTGGTTTAAAATATCCTGGACTGTCTTTTTTCGGAATAAATTGGAAAATTGCATGATGTTCGTTTTTGGTATCTGTAAAAACAAATATATAAAAGGAATCGATACTATAACTTCAAATCTTTAATATAAGTTTTGATGATTTATTAATAATAATATATAATTAAATGTTATGGAGAAAAGTGACAGGAATCATATAGATTTGAGGATTAAAAAGTAACTTTATAACAACATAAAATCACATAAAATGAGTAATGACACATCTCAGGGCAAGTGCCCATTTGGACATGGATCCTCAAAAGAAACCGCTGGGAGCGGAACAAGGAATATTGACTGGTGGCCAAATCAGTTGAAACTAAATGTACTTCGCCAAAACTCTTCGCTCTCTGATCCGATGGATAAGGATTTTAACTATGCAAAGGAATTTAAAAGCCTCGATTTGGAAGCTGTAAAAAAAGATTTGCATGCACTGATGACTGATTCACAAGATTGGTGGCCAGCGGATTTTGGTCATTATGGGGGTTTATTTATTCGTATGGCATGGCATAGTGCAGGAACTTATCGTGTTCAGGATGGACGCGGTGGAGGAGGCCAGGGACAGCAGCGTTTTGCACCTCTTAACAGCTGGCCTGACAATGTTAGTCTTGATAAAGCACGTAGATTATTATGGCCGATCAAACAAAAATACGGGCGTAAAATCTCCTGGGCAGATTTGATGATACTTGCCGGAAATGTTGCGCTTGAATCAATGGGATTCAAAACGTTTGGTTTTGCTGGCGGACGTGAAGACGTCTGGGAAGCAGACGAATCGGTTTACTGGGGTTCTGAGACCGGATGGCTTGATGATGAGCGTTATAGTGGTGACCGTGATTTGGAAAATCCGCTTGGAGCTGTTCAAATGGGGTTGATATATGTGAATCCGGAAGGTCCGAATGGTAACCCTGATCCAATTGCGGCTGCAAGAGATATTCGTGAAACTTTTGCCCGAATGGCTATGAATGACGAAGAGACTGTTGCCTTGATTGCAGGGGGTCATACGTTTGGTAAAACCCATGGAGCTGCCTCCGCAGACAATGTTGGTAAAGAACCTGAAGCGGTTGATTTAGAGCATCAGGGTTTTGGATGGGTTAATAAATATGGCAGCGGTAAAGGAGCGGACACGATTACCAGCGGACTTGAAGTTACCTGGACAAAAACACCAACGCAATGGAGCAATAACTTCTTCGAAAACCTTTTTGGTTTTGAATGGGAATTGAGCAAGAGCCCGGCTGGAGCAAACCAATGGGTTGCTAAAAATGCCGATGCAATCATTCCCGATGCTTTTGATGCTTCGAAAAAACATTTGCCAAAAATGCTGACCACAGATCTTTCTTTGAGATTCGACCCGGCTTATGAAAAAATATCGCATCGTTTCCTTGAAAATCCGGATCAATTTGCTGATGCATTTGCACGTGCTTGGTTTAAACTAACACACCGTGATATGGGGCCTCGTAACCGCTACTTGGGTGCCGATGTACCAAAAGAAGTTTTATTATGGCAGGATCCAATTCCGGCAGTAAATCATCCTTTGATTGATGCCAATGATATTGCTTCGCTAAAAAGTAAAATATTGGATTCAGGACTTTCGGTTTCCCAATTAGTATCAACAGC
>DBIH01000058.1 GCA_002296885.1 Flavobacterium sp. UBA807
TATTTTTGCACCTTCAACGAACGAACGATGATTGACAAGATTAAAGAACATATCGAAGAAGCTAAAGCATTCAACACCAAAAACAAGGAAGCTTTAGAAAATTTCCGTATCAAATATTTGGGTAGCAAAGGTTTGCTTAAAGAACTTTTCACCGAATTCAAAAATATTCCAAACGACCAGAAAAAAGACTTCGGGCAGGTAATCAATACGTTGAAAATGGTTGCCGAAGAACGTGTAAAAACAATTCAGGAAGAATTGGAAAGCAAGGAAGAAGTAAAAGGATTTTACGGCGATTTATCGCGTCCTGCCGAACCGGTTGTAATTGGTTCGCGCCATCCAATTTCGTTGGTAAAAAACCAAATCATCGATATTTTTTCCGCTATTGGATTTAATGTTTCCGAAGGTCCTGAAATTGAAGACGATTGGCATAACTTTACTGCGTTAAACTTGCCGGAATACCATCCTGCGAGAGATATGCAGGATACGTTTTTCATTCAGACGAATCCTGATGTGTTGTTGAGGACGCATACCTCATCGGTTCAGGTGCGCTATATGGAAAACAACAAGCCGCCAATCAGAACTATTTCACCGGGAAGGGTTTTTAGAAATGAAGCGGTTTCTTCGCGTTCGCATTGTATTTTCCACCAGGTGGAAGGTTTGTATATTGACAAAGATGTTTCGTTTGCCGATTTAAAGCAGACACTTTTATATTTCACCAAAGAAATGTTTGGTAAATCGAAAATCAGATTAAGACCAAGTTATTTCCCGTTTACAGAACCAAGTGCTGAAGTAGATATTTACTGGGGATTAAAAACCGAAACTGATTACCGTATTACCAAAGGAACCGGTTGGCTGGAAATCATGGGCTGCGGAATGGTCGACCCAAATGTTTTGAAAAACTGCGGTATCAATCCGGAAGAATACAATGGATTTGCATTCGGAATGGGAATTGAGCGTATTGCGATGTTGTTGTATCAAATTGGCGACATCCGAATGTTCTATGAAAACGATGTGCGTTTCTTAGAGCAATTCAAGTCGAGCATTTAACAAAAGCCCTAGCCCCGATTGCAGCAAGCTACCGTGTAGCGCGGAAAGCGGGAACAAGCTCCTGACCCGAACAAAGCGAATTGACGCAGTAAATTTAATCATGAAAAAGGACATTGAAATACCAAAAGTTGAAAACGTTTTCCTTGCCGCAGTGCAGGAATGGAACGATGACTTTATGGAAAAGGTTTGGTATGTATATCTGATTAACGATTCTGACTTCGATTTAGACTCGGTAATGGTCGTTTCGAAAGCATTTGGCACTCTTGATGGTGAAATGAAAAAAACATCGCTCCTGCGACACGCATTCCTACAGGTGCCTTCGGTATCGGTTGTGAAAATTGAGATGATTGAGCAAAGCGTATTGCAGCTCAACAACGAATTCATGGTTACTTACTTCATCGGAAGCACTTTGTATGATAAGAAGTTTACGTTTCGTAAAAACATGATTAACGAACGTGCGACGGAAGAAGTTCCGATTTTGTTTGTAAATGGAGTTATCGTGAGATAATTGTTACTTCTGATTATTGTATTCGTTATTCTTTCTTTTCTCTCTCCAGCTGGAATAACCTATCAAAAAAATTCCGGCCGTCATGAAAACTATAAGTTTAACCAAAAACTTTATCGTGAAAAAGGCTTCAGCAAAAGTCTCTGAAGTTCCATACCATTCGACTAAAGTCATTATAACAGGCATTATGATTCCAAATGGCAGTCCTGATTTTATTTGATGTTTCCACCTTTCGTTCATGCTTAATCTAGTTTTTCTGTTAGTTTTTTGAATACTTTTTTGGCTTCCTTACCTTCATACAAAATCTCATAAACCGCGTCGATGATTGGTGTTTTGGCTTTGTAATCCTGATTTAATTTATAGGCACTTTTTACGGCATAATAACCTTCGGCTACCATTGACATTTCCATCATGGCCGATTTTACGGTATAGCCCTTTCCAATCATGTTTCCGAACATTCGGTTGCGCGAAAATACCGAATAACCTGTAACGAGTAAATCGCCGAGATAAGCCGAGTTATTGATGTTGCGTTTCATTTTATGCACTTTGCGGATGAACTTTTTCATCTCGCGGATGGCGTTGCTCATGATTACCGATTGGAAATTATCACCATATCCTAAGCCATGCGCGATTCCGGCAGCAATCGCATAAATGTTTTTCAGCATTGCGGCATATTCAGTTCCGATGATGTCATCAGAGATTTTGGTTTTGATATAGTTTCCTGAAAGAACATCAGCAACGACTTTAGCCTTTGTTTCATCGCCGCAGGCAATCGTTAAATAGGAAAGCCTTTCCAGTGCGACTTCTTCTGCATGACATGGCCCGGTAATTACTCCGATATTGTCAAACGGAATATCGTATTGTTTATTAAAATGTTCTCCTACAATCAGGAATGTTTCGGGAACAATCCCTTTGATGGCGGAAAAAATTACTTTGTCTTTCAGGCTGACTTTCAATTTTGCCAATTCAGAACTCAGGAAGGCAGAAGGAATCGCAAAAATGATATAATCAGCATATTCAACGGCTTCGTTTATATCTGAAGTCAATCGCAGTTTTTTGGTGTCAAACTCGACGGAACTTAGGTAGTTCGGATTGTGTTTTTGGGTTTTTATGTGGTCAATCGCCGATTCATTCCGCATATACCATGCAATTTCATCAAGATTAACACACAACATTTTTGCAATGGCTGTAGCCCAGCTTCCGCCGCCAATCACTGCAAATTTTGGAGATTTATTCATGAAAATAAACTTTAAATCAATCAAAAATACTGATTTTTAAATGAACTGATTGTCTTTTACAGTACAAAATCATTACGGGTTATAAATCAATTGGTTCTGGTTTTTGAATTACATTTGCATCAGGATTAACCACTCGGGATTTATGAAAAAAATTACTCTCTGCCTGCTGCTTGCCCTGAATCTTGCTTATTCACAAGCCCCAAATATAAGCTATAATACGCCTAATGTTTTTACTGTTGGACAAAGCATAACTAATTTAAATCCAACAAATACGGGCGGGATTGTAATTGCCCAAACTCTTGTTTCTACTTTTGCGGGTTCTGGAAGTGTTGGCTCTGTTAATGCCAACGGAACATCTGCCAGCTTTAATCTACCGACTGTTGTTACTCTTGACAGCTCAGGGAATGTTTTTGTGGTCGACAGAAGCAATCATAAAATCAGAAAAATAACTCCTAATGGTGATGTGACAACTTTTGCCGGAAGTGGTTCAATTGGTTCTGCTGATGGCGTTGGAACCGCAGCAAGTTTCAAATACCCTGATGGTGCTGTTTTTGACTCGCATGATAATCTTTTTGTTTCCGATCAAAGTAACCATAAAATCCGCAAAATCACTCCTGACGGAACCGTTTCTACTTTTGCCGGAAGTGGTTCAATTGGTGCAGTTGACGCTGTAGGGACCGCGGCAAGTTTTTATTATCCTGCCGGAATGGCTGTTGATGCAGATGATAATTTATATGTTGCCGATTATGGGAATAATAAAATCCGAAAAATTACGCCCGATGGAACGGTTACCACTTTTGCCGGAACCGGAGTTGCAGGTG
>DBIH01000029.1 GCA_002296885.1 Flavobacterium sp. UBA807
GATTTAGCGGTTGCCAATTCACAATCAAAGGAGGTATTTGATTTTCTTTCTTCGGTTTCTAACAAATACGGAATCGGATTCTGGAAACCGGGTTCAGGAATTATTCACCAAATTGTTTTAGAAAATTATGCGTTCCCTGGCGGAATGATGATCGGAACCGATTCACATACTGTAAATGCAGGTGGATTAGGAATGCTTGCGATTGGAGTTGGAGGAGCAGATGCTGTTGATGTAATGTCGGGAATGTCTTGGGAATTGAAATTTCCTAAACTAATTGGAGTAAAATTAACAGGGAAATTAAACGGATGGACTGCGCCTAAAGATGTTATCTTAAAAGTAGCTGACATACTAACTGTAAAAGGTGGAACGGGAGCTATTGTTGAATATTTCGGCGAAGGTGCAACAAACATGTCATGTACCGGAAAAGGAACCATTTGTAATATGGGAGCCGAAATCGGAGCTACGACTTCAACTTTTGGTTATGATGATTCAATGCGAAGATATTTAGCGGCAACTGATCGTCAGGATATTGTTGATGCAGCAGATAAAGTAGCCAGTTATTTGACTGGTGATGCAGAAGTTTATGCAAATCCAAGCCAGTATTTTGATCAGGTTATCGAAATCAATTTATCGGAATTGGAACCACATATCAACGGACCATTTACTCCGGACAGAGGAACTCCGGTTTCTAAAATGAAAGAAGAAGCTACTGCTAACGGTTGGCCGTTAAAGGTAGAGTGGGGGTTGATCGGATCTTGTACCAATTCATCCTACGAAGATATGGCACGTGCTGCTTCCATTGTAGAGCAGGCCGTAGCCCATGGAATTACGCCAAAAGCTGAATTCGGAATCAACCCAGGTTCAGAACAAATCAGGTATACCATCGAAAGAGATGGCATTATTGCTACTTTCGAGAAAATGGGAACTAAAGTGTTTACAAATGCATGCGGACCATGCATTGGACAATGGGACAGGGCTGGAGCGGACAAAGGAGAAAAAAATACTATCGTTCACTCGTTCAACAGAAACTTTTCAAAACGAGCAGACGGGAACCCAAATACACATGCTTTTGTGACTTCGCCAGAAATGGTTGCTGCTTTGGCAATTTCAGGGGATTTATCTTTTAACCCAATTACGGATACTTTAATCAATGATAATGGAGAAGCAGTAAAACTAAATCCACCTCACGGAGATGAATTGCCAAAAAGAGGTTTTGATGTTGAAGATGCAGGTTTTCAGGCACCGGCTGCTGACGGAAGCAATGTTCAGGTTGTAGTTTCTCCAACTTCTGACAGATTACAGTTGTTGGCGCCATTTGAGCCTTGGGATGGAAAGAATATTACAGGAGCTAAATTGTTAATCAAAGCTTTCGGAAAATGTACTACCGATCATATATCTATGGCCGGACCATGGTTGCGTTTTCGCGGACATTTGGATAACATTTCAAACAATATGTTGATTGGTGCTGTAAATGCTTTCAATCAGGAAGCCAATAAAGTTAAAAACCAATTGACTGGAGCTTACGATGCAGTTCCGGCTGTTCAAAGAGCATACAAAGCTGCCGGAGTCCCAACTATTGTTGTTGGTGACCAAAATTATGGTGAAGGTTCTTCAAGAGAGCATGCAGCGATGGAGCCAAGATTCCTTGGTGTGAAAGCAGTTTTAGTAAAATCATTTGCACGTATCCACGAAACCAATCTGAAGAAACAAGGAATGTTAGCGTTGACATTTGCTAATGAAGCTGATTATGATAAAATTCAGGAAGATGATACAATCAATTTCTTAGACTTAACAGAATTTGCTCCGGGAAAACCATTAACATTAGAATTTGTTCATGCTGATGGTACCAAAGATATTGTATTGGCAAATCACACTTATAATGAAAGTCAGATAGGTTGGTTTGTTGCAGGCTCTGCCTTGAATTTGATTGCCGCAGGAAAAGCGTAATCAAGTTTTTATGTTTCAAAAAAAATGCTCAACATTTGTTGAGCATTTTTTTATTTTATGACTGAGGCTGTGGTATAGCGCTCTTATATACTTCTTTAAGGCCCGAGTTCCAGTTTATTTCTTCGTAATAAAAATCGACTGCAGTCAGCGTATTTTTCTTTCTGATAATACACTTCCCTGTAACATCAGCTTGGGAGCCGTCTACTGTAATTTTTTTGTCGCTTTGTAGTTTATTGGCTAAATACAAATCATACAATTTTCGGGCGATTTCCTGACGGATTGTCATTTTAGAATTGAAGGTACTCACAATGATGACACCTTTTTTAGAACGGGCAACAAGCTCCATTCCGTTCTGACCATAATTATAGGTCTCCACTTTCGTATCTCCTTTAGAGAAGGCAAAACAAGTTAACGTTAGTAAACCAAAAAGCACTTTTTTCATAAATAATAGATTTGTTGGGGACAAATTAAAGGCGAAAAATAATAATTATTTTAATACAAATCACATTTATTAACAAAAAAATGTTAATAACAATAAAAAATCCGTCTAATCTATAACAGACTAAACGGATTTTACCCTACTGAATTAATAATCTTTACCTACTAGTAATAAGTATAGCGTCTTACTTTTGCTATGTATTTTGCCAAACGAATGACCTGATGGCTATATCCATACTCATTATCATACCAAACATAAAGCACAATACTTTTCCCGTCAGCTGAAACAATTGTTGCGTTGCTGTCATATATAGAAGGCTGTGCTGAACCAACAATATCGGAAGAAACCAATTCGTTGTTAAGGGAATATCTTATTTGTTCAACCAATTCGCCTTCAAGGGCATACTTTTTCATGATTTTATTGAAATCTTCAAGTGTAGTAGGCTTGCTAATTTCCAAATTCATCACTACTAATGAGCCATTCGGAACAGGAACACGGATAGCATTCGAAGTTAATTTTCCGGCAAGGCTTGGCAATGCTTTAGCAACCGCTGTACCGGCACCGGTTTCTGTAATTACCATGTTTAATGCGGCAGCACGCCCACGACGGTATTTTTTGTGCATGTTGTCAACCAGATTTTGGTCGTTAGTATAAGCATGTATGGTTTCAATATGACCTTTTACAACTCCAAGAGCTTCTTCAACAACCTGTAAGACCGGAGTAATAGCATTGGTTGTGCATGAAGCCGCAGAGAAAATATCTACTTTATCAGGATTGTAATCATTGTGATTCACACCATACACAATATTTGGAACACCTTTTCCGGGAGCAGTCAATAGAACTTTGCTAACCCCTTTTGATGATAGGTGTCTTCTCAATGCTTCTTCTGTTGTGAAAGCACCTGTGTTGTCAATTAGTAAACAGTCTTCAATTCCATATTTTGTATAATCAATTTCTTCAGGACCGGCTGCAGTAATAACATGGACTGTTGTCCCATTTATTATTAATGCATTGTTTTCAGCATCAGCCTGAACAGAACCCTGGAAGTCACCATGAACCGAATCATAGCGCAACAAAGAAGCTCTTTTTTCAAGAGAAGAGGCATCATTTCTGTCACGAGTTACAATGGCACGAAGACGAAGTTGCTGCCCTTTGCCCATTTTGCTCATCATTTCACGAGCCAATAATCGGCCAATTCTACCAAAACCATATAATACAACATCTTTTGGTTTTATATCATGATAATCTTTAGCATTTTTTAGTTTGTCAATAACAAAAGCACGGCTATCATCATACTTATTGTCTTCAAGATGATATTCATACGTTAATTTTCCAATGTCAATACGAGATGGCGGCAAATCTAAATTCTCTATGGCGCGGGCAATTTCAACCGAATCAAAAATGTTGATTGGCTTCTGAACAAACTCACCTGCATATTCATGAAAATTGATAATATCGCTAACATTTCTGTCAATCAGTTGATTTCTGAAAAGCACCAGCTCGATAGATTTATCATACCATAAATCACTGATGATTTTAATTAATTCAACGGCTGCTTTACGTCTGTCAGCTTGAAAAGATATTTCCTTCTCGTAAAATTTGTTACTGTCCATAAAATAAATAAGTGTTAGTTGAGTTGTAAAATTTTGCGCAAAAATATAAAATTGATATGTCCTGCGAAAACGATTTCGTAACTTTTTTTAAAACAAAAAACCAGCTCAAATTTGAGCTGGTTTTAATGAATATTAACCTTTTAACCTTATAAAATTACCTGAATTATTTGCCCTGACCTGTTAAGCATCTGAATGCTTACATTCTGATTTTCATCTTTTCTGTTCAAAAGTTTTGAAATACTTTCCACATCTGTTGCTTTTACACCATCTACTGAAAGTATAATGCCGCCTTTCAATTGATCATAATATGGTCGGAGATTATCATTATTGATTTCCTTGATTCTTACACCATAATCAACATTGAATTTTTTCTTGTCAGCTGCTTCAATGTTTTCCAATTCCAGTCCTTTGAATTCTGTTGTAAAAACATCGTTTTTGATTAAGGTTACCATGGCAGTTTTAGTATCTCCATCTCTAACAAATGTTACTTGTACTTTGTCGTTTGGTCTTTTAGTGCTGATGTATCCATTAAGTTCAGAGAATGTATCAATTTTTTGATTGTCTAATTTTTTAATGATATCACCTTTTTGTAAGCCAGCTTTTTCAGCCCCTGAATTTTTGGTTACTTTATTAATGTAGAAGCCTTCAGTATCTTTAATTCCCAACTCCTGAGAAGCTTTGCTATTTAATTCTCCGCCTTCAACACCAAGTATTCCGCGTTGTACATTCCCATATTCCATAATGTCCTCGATAATTTTTCTGGTTATGTTTGATGGGATGGCAAATGAATATCCGGCATAACTTCCGGTTGGAGATGAAATCATCGTATTGATTCCAATTAATTCACCTCGGGTATTAACTAATGCACCTCCTGAATTTCCCGGATTTACAGCAGCATCAGT
>DBIH01000196.1 GCA_002296885.1 Flavobacterium sp. UBA807
GATAGGCGTAGTAGATTATAACCTGACAGAAAAACAAGCCAAAGGCAGAGATTTTAGTCGTTCGTTATACATAGCACAAGACATCAAGGCAGGTGAGGTTTTCACAGCTGAGAATGTACGTTCCGTTAGGCCCGGATTCGGATTGCATCCAAAGTATTATAATGAAGTCTTAGGTAAAATAGCCAATTCAGATGTTGAAAAAGGGACTCGTTTTTCTCTTGCTTTAATAAAATAATATTTAAAATGAATATTGCTTTTTTTACTAATTACATATATACGCCGCATTTTGAAACGGAGCTGGAACTCATTCAGCTACATCTTGATAAGGGCGATACCGTGTATCATTTTGTTTGTGATCTGCATTTATTGAGTTGCGATTTCAATCCGAATGCCGACTTGCTTAAATGCATTTCATGTAAAACTAAAAGAGAAAAAGGGCAGGAGCTGCTTTCAGGTAAGAAGCATTACCATGAAATCAGGATTTCTAACTTTGATTATAAAGGAGTTTTCGGTTTACCTCAATTAAAATTCAATTCAATCCCGGATTTAAGAAAGTACAAAATTGACAATTTCGAAATTGGGGAAGCAACGCTTTCTTCAATGGTTTCAATAGTTCGCGACCCGGCACCTGATTTGGAAGTTTATGAAAGCCTGATGAAGCGCATTATTCAGTCTTCATATTATTGTTATTACTACTTCCAAAAGCAGTTACAGCACTATGCAATCGATACTTTTTATAATTTCAATGGTCGCTTTGCAACGAATCGTGCTGCTTTACGTGCCGCGCAGAAAATACAGGTGCACACATATATGCATGAAAGAGGTCGTAATTTTCAAACGTATGAATTGTTCGATAATGTCCTTCCACATCAGATTGGCCCGTTTATGGAACGTGTATCAGAGGCTTGGAAAAATCATCCTGACATAGAAGGTAAAAACAGGATTGCTCATGAATTTTATAAAAACCGGGCGAATGGTAAAGAGCAAAGTTGGATTTCATTTACGAAAGATCAGAAGAAGGGACTGCCTGACAATTGGGATCAAAATGCTGATAATGTCGTAATTTTTACATCTTCTGAAGATGAATATGTATCGATAGGAAAAGATTGGGAGATGGGATTTTTTGAATCTCAGAATCAATTAATTCTTAAATTAATGAATGACGAAAGGCTCGCGGAAAAGAAAATTTGGGTTCGACTGCATCCGAATATGAGGTCGATGTCGAAACAATACCTGAAGAAAACCTATGCAACACTGCAAGGAAGAATAGAAGTTATTCTGCCCGAATCGCCAATCAACAGTTACGATTTGATTTTTGCTACCAATAAGGTTCTGAGCTTTGGTTCTACAGTCGGGATAGAAGCAACCTATTGGGGAAAACCGTCAATATTACTCGGTCCAAGTTTTTATAAAGCTTTCGATGCAACTTACAATCCCGAAAGTTATGAAGCACTTGTTACGCTTTTACTGGATAAAAATTTAAAGCCCTTAGCGCAGGAAAACACGCTCCCTTATGGATTTCATATTAATAACTTTGGGATTCCGTTTCGGATTTACAAACCGGTCAATCTTTTCGAAGGAACTTACAAAAACGTAAATTTGGATAAGGTTTTCAATTATAATAAATGGCACAAACTTATTAATACTAAAGGTTTTCATTGGTTATATAATCGATTGAATAAATCCAATCATACTTCACGCCTGAAGCGATATGTATAGTACACCGATTTTATTTCTTGTTTTTAACAGACCTGAAGAAACTAGTTTAAGTCTGGAAGCTATTAGGAAAATCAAGCCAAAATACCTATACATTGCGGCTGACGGACCAAGACCAGAAAACAGGAATGATGAGGTCAACTGTAAAAAAGTAAGAGATATAATTCTGCAGGGAATCGACTGGGATTGTGAGGTTAAGACTTTGTTCAGAGAAGAGAATTTAGGATGTGGGACTGCAGTTCAAGGTGCTTTAGATTGGTTTTTCAATCAGGTTGAAATGGGAATCATTGTTGAAGACGATATTGTGCCTGCACCTGCTTTTTTTGACTATTGCACGATTCTGTTGGATAAATATAAAGACGATAGCCGCATATTTACTATCAATGGAAATAACTTAACCTATGAAAATCCGAAATATGATTATGGGTTGACGGGTTATTTTAATATGTGGGGCTGGGCTACCTGGAGACGTTCTAATGAATTGGTTAACAAAACATGGCCCGAATTTAACCTTCAGAATGATTTTAAAAAAGGAAGTCAATTATTAAAAAAAATAAAATTACCAACTATTTTTCCTCAGGACGAATGGTATTACCGATGGGAACTTATTTTTGATAAAACAAAGAACGGAACCATCGATACCTGGGATTATCAATGGGTTTATACCTGCCTTAAAAATCAAAAATATTGCATAAGGCCAAATTTCAGTATGGTTGAAAATATCGGTTTTAATGAAAACTCCACGCATACAAGTCAGGCTCCACACGCTGTATTCATAAATCAAAAAAGTAAAGTTCAGAAATTAAAAACATCTGATCTTAAAGGAAGAATGAACATTGAAAGCGAATATGAAATCAAACATGTTGCCGAATACTGGAACAACGTAATTATAGACTACAATACTTTAATTAAAAAAGTTAAAGTCTATTTTAGAAAATTTGGATTGTAATTTTCATGCACATCCGATTTATAATACCACAATTACACTATGAATAAAACTCCACGTGTCACCATAATTACTATCAATTACAATAACCTGGCTGGTTTAGAACAAACGGTTAATAGTGTTGTTAACCAAACCTATAAAGATTTTGAATTTGTTATCATTGATGGTGGTAGTACCGATGGCAGCGCAGCGTTTATTGAAACGAACAAGGATAAATTCGATTATTCAGTAAGCGAACCTGATAAGGGAATTTACAATGCTATGAATAAAGGAATCCTGAAATCAAATGGCGAGTATTTATTGTTTTTGAATTCGGGAGATTGGTTCCACAGCGACACGATATTGTCAAAAGTATTTGATGTTCCAAGAACTGCTGATATACTTTATGGTAACATAAATGAAATCCGCCCTAATGGTGAAAACACATTAGCGGTGCCACTTGTTGGTGATCGTTTGACAATGGCTAACTTTAATTCGAATACGCATCCAACTGTTTTGCACCAGGCTTCATTCATTAAAAAATCACTCTTTGATAAAGGATTATACGATGAGAGTTACAAAATAATAGCAGACATTAAATTTTTTATTGAAAGTATTATTATAAGGAATTGTTCGGTAGAATATCTTCCATTCGTCATTTCGAATTTTAATTTTGATGGACTGAGTAATATGCCTGAAAATTGGCCAAAAACTATAAAAGAAAGGGAACGCATTTTTAGTGAAGTAATGCCTCCGAGAATTTTGAAAGATTATGAATTATTTTTTCAAATTAAAGATTCAGAAATGTTCCAATATATTCCACTTCTTGAGAAGACAGAAGGTTTGAAAAGGTGGGTAAACAAAATTACCATTAGTCTGATTAAAACTTATAAAATAATTAAAAGAAAATAGATTTAAAAAAGTATACCGTGAAAATATTAGACTGTACTTTACGCGACGGCGGATATTATACCAACTGGGATTTTGAAAAAGATATAGTGAAAACTTATTTTGAAGCTTTCAATAATCTTCCGGTGGAATATCTTGAAATTGGCTACCGTTCCAATCCGTTGAAAGGCTATTTGGGCGAGTTTTTCTACTGTCCTGATTATGTCCTGCATCAGGTAAAAGCAATGTCAAATAAAAAACTCGTAATTATCTTGAACGAAAAAGATGTACGGGTTGAAGACCTTGATAGTCTGTTAAGGCCTTGCATAGGTTTGATTGATATGGTACGAATCGCCATCGATCCAAAACAATTAAAAAGAGCAGTCGGACTTGCGGAAGGCATTAAAAAAATGGGATTTGAAGTGGGCTTTAATGTGATGTATATGTCAACCTGGGCGTCGCAAAAGGATTTCTTAAATGAAATCCCCTTAATAAACGGAATAACCGATTATTTCTATATGGTTGATTCTTTTGGTGGCGTATATCCCGAAGATGTAAAGGCAACTTTTGATTTAGTGCGTTCTAAAACCGATGTAAAAATTGGTTTTCACGGACATAATAATATGGAATTGGGATTAATCAACACATTAACAGCAATCGAGTGTGGAGCCGATATTGTTGATGTTACCGTTACCGGAATGGGAAGAGGTGCCGGGAATTTAAAAACAGAATTGTTGCTGACATCGCTGAATGCAAAAGGAATGCTTGACTTTGATTTCAATCCATTGTCAAAAGTGGTGGATGCTTTTACCACACTTCAGAAAAAATATGAATGGGGAACCAATCTTCCGTATATGGTTTCGGGAGCCAATTCATTGCCGCAGAAAGACGTTATGGAATGGGTAGGCAAACGCTACTATTCTTTCAACAGTATTATCCGTGCTTTAAATAATCAATCCAAAGGAATTCAGGATAATCACGAACTGCCAAAGTATGATTTTGATAAAAAACCCAAAAGCGATGCGGTTATCATTGTAGGTGGTGGTCCAACAATAGTGCACCATGCAGAAGCCATCAATAATTTTATTGACAAACATTCGGATTTGACCATTATTCACGCCAGCTCCAAAAATGCTTTTTGCCTGAACCACAATTTGCAGGAACATTTCTATTGTCTGGTTGGTAATGAAGGGCATCGATTGGAAGACGTTTTTCAGGGAAATTATGTAGAAGGCGGAAAATGCATCCTGCCACCATTTCCAAGAAAAATGGGGACTTATATTCCGGAATCATTCCTTAAAAATGCATTCGAACTCAACAAAGTTGATTTTACTCCGAAGTTCAACGACTCACATACTTCATTAGCAGTACAGACTGCCATTAATCTGGGTGCTAAAAAAGCTTATTTTATTGGTTATGACGGATACAGTGGCGGATCGATAGGAGAAAAGGAACAGGAGCTTTTCCTTGAAAATGAATTTTTATTTGAAAAAGCGGCTGCAGCAGGATTGGAATGTGTTAGTTTAACGCCAACTTCCTATAATAACTTAACTCAGGAATCCTTATTTGCTTTATTATGAGTTATATCATTGTAATACCAGCCAGACTGGCTTCAACACGACTTCCCGAAAAACCTTTGGTGGATATTGATGGGAAGTCACTTATTCAAAGAACTTACGAGCAGTGTCTTTTAGCGGTTCCAAAAGATAAAGTTTTCGTCGCCACCGATGCGGATAAAATTGCTGACCACTGCAAAGCATTAGGAATGAATGTGATCATGACTTCCAAAAATTGCCTAACCGGAACAGACCGGGTCGCTGAGGTTTCTAATACAATTGAAGCTGATTATTACATTAACGTCCAAGGAGATGAACCGCTTATAAATCCTGAAGATATCAAACTAATTGTAAAAGCAACGGAGCAGTATCCAAACGAAATTATAAACGGATACACCGCTATTGATACTGAAGAAGATTACAGAAGTTTGACCATTCCGAAAGTGGTTTTCAAACCGGATGGGGAATTGTTATATATGTCGAGGGCACCAATTCCGGGTAACAAAAAAAATATATTCAGCAAATCCTGGCGACAGGTCTGCATTTATGCTTTTCCAAAAAAAGCTTTAGATGCTTTTACCAGCGTTACCGAAAAAACAATGCTGGAAGAAGAAGAAGATATTGAAATCTTAAGATTTTTAGAATTAGGACACAAAGTCCGAATGTTAGCCATGTCAAATGAATCTATTGCGGTAGATACTCCTGAAGACATTCAAAAAGTATTGCACAGGCTCGAACAGATTAATGCCAAATAATATGAAAGATAATTACATACTGGTAACGGGTGCCGCAGGATTTATTGGTGCAGCAGTTGCGAGAAAATTAATTTCCCTTGGACACAAAACCATAACTGTTGACAATCTTTCAACCGGTGAATTGGATGTTGTGCCCAAAGAAACCATCTTTATCGAAGGTAATCTTGGGAAACAGGAAACCATCGATAAACTGAATGATTATACTATTTCAGCAATCTTTCATATAGCTGGACAAAGCTCGGGAGAGGTAAGTTTTGAAAACCCTTCCTATGATTTGGAATCGAATACCGAATCGACCATTTTGCTATTGAAATTTGCAAAAGAAAAAGGAATTAAACATTTCGTTTATGCCAGTACTATGTCGGTTTATGGCAATCAGGAAATGCTTCCTGTTACTGAAACTACGGTTCCGATGCCGACTTCTTTTTATGCCTGCGGAAAATTAGCCAGCGAACATTATTTGAGAATTTATTCTTCATTTGGAATAAATATAGCAGCATTGCGACTTTTTAATGTTTATGGTCCGGGACAGAATTTGAAAAACCTGAAACAGGGAATGCTGAGCATTTATTTGGCGCAGGCGTTGACAGACAATAAAATTGTGGTGAAAGGAAGCGTAGACCGGTTCAGGGATTTTGTATATATTGATGATGTTGTAAATGCATTTCTGAAAGGATTTGAATTTACCCAAAACAATAAGTTTGGCATCTTCAATATCAGCACTGGCAAACCTTCTTATGTTCATCAATTGCTGGATTCAATCAAAACCTCATTAGATAATAATGTTGAAGTTTCTGTAATTGAAGGAACTCCCGGAGATCAGTTCGGGATTTTTGGTTCTAACTGGCTGGCTAAATCAACTTTGGGTTGGGAACCTCAAACCACATTTGAAGATGGAATGCAGAAAATGATTAGCTGGGCGAAATCAACCATATGAATAACAATAAAAAAGTAATTTTTTGGGATTTCGATGGTGTTTTGATGGATTCAAATGCGGTTCGTGATTTGGGTTTTGAAAAAGTGTTAGCCGATTTTCCGGAGGAACAGGTTCAACAGTTGATGGATTTTCACAGAAATAACGGTGGATTATCACGGTATGTGAAATTCAGACATTTTTTTGAAACTATCCGAAAAGAAGAATTGACCGATGAAAAACTTAAGAATTATACGGACCGTTTTTCTGAGATCATGCTCAGCCTTTTGCTGGATGAATCATTATTGATTCAGCCAACAATCAATTTTGTAAAAAACAATTATCACAATTATAAAATGCACATCGTTTCCGGTTCAGACCAAACCGAATTGAGAAAAATCTGTGTGACATTGAATTTATCACAGTATTTTGTGAGCATTCACGGTTCGCCGACACCTAAAAAGCAATGGATCAAAGATTTGTTGGAAGAAAATCAATATGATCTGAAAGATTGTGTTTTGATTGGTGATTCACACAATGACTTTGAAGCAGCCGATGTAAACAGAATTGATTTTTGGGGTTACGGCAATGAAAAAATAACAGCATTGAGTACCGTTAATTTTAGTTTGGAATAGTGGAAGAAAATTCATTTTCAACATCCATCGAAAAATTCTATTCCGACATGACTTCCAAACTTATGAAAGAGTATGGAAGTTACAGTTATAAAAATGTTTTTTTAGCGGAAATTGCTATCAAATTCTATCTGAATAATTATATAAACAGCACCGATTTCTTCAAGGAAATTCAAACCATAGAAACACAGGAAGAATGGAATAAGTTGTTGAGTTTTCATCAGAATAATTTTAAAAACAAAGCTTCATTTTTCTCGAAAATAAAAGATGCTTTTTTAGATGTTGTCAGATATTTTAAATATGCAGTAACACCAACAGTTGAATTTACAACTGCAGACTATTACTTTTTTATAACCAACAAAAAATTCATCAGCTTCACCGAAAATATCCGCGAGAATTTAGAAAAAAAAGGAATAAGAACAAGCTTGCTTATTTGGGAAACAAAAGATGTCAACGAATCGATAAGAGCAATATCTAATACTCCAAAAGTGGCGTTTCCTCAGTTTTGGAAAAAACAGTATTTCCAATTCAGGCCTTATACACATTTGGTCGATAGGGTTTTGGGATATAAAGCGATATCGAATGCTAAAAGTGTGGTTCTTGCCGAAGGCTGCGTCTTATCAGAGCATATTGTTGGTGAGGTTTGTAAAACAAAGCATATCAATACTTCGTTACTGCAATGGGGCTTTTTTGCCAAAACAGTGACACAAGGTGGTTGGAGAGAAATGCCGTTTACAAAGTTTTTAGTCTGGGGAGAATTTTATAAAAAAAGCTTCAGCAAATACAATACTCTGCCAATAATTGCCTGTGGACATCCAACGTTGGATCACTCGTCAAATTATAATAAAGAAAAAGTGATTTTATTTGCTGTCCAAAAAGTTATGGGTGATCATATCAAACAAAATGACATATTGAATTTTATTGATTATGCCATTATTTTTGCTAAGAAACTTCCTGATTTTAAAGTAATAATCCGCAGTCATCCCGATTTTAAAATTCCTGAAGACAGAAAGCAAAATACATTAGATGTTCAGAATATCATTTGGCATGATTACTATAATTTTTCATTAAAGGATAGTTTTGCAGATGCTAAATATTGTGTCAGTATATCTTCAACGGTTTCTTTAGAATCAATAGCTTTTGGATGTTATCCGTTATTTTTAAAAGCAAATGCACTCCCGTTGCAGGTGCATTATATTTTTGATGCAGATAGTGGTTTTGAACATGTTTTCGATTACGATTCGTTTGAGTCCGGAATCGAAAAGTTAGAAAAATCAGATGTCAGTGCCTACATAAAAAAAATGAAGACAGAATTTTATAAAACACTCGGCGACGATGCTTTGGAAGCAATTAGTAACGAGTTGACAAAATAAATAAAGCCAGATGTTAGTATCAGTCCCGGTAACAACCTATAATTCTGCAGATTTTGTAATTGAAACACTGGAAAGTGTTTACAATCAGAATTATAAAGATTTAGAGCTGATAATCTGTGACGATTTTTCGACTGACGGAACCATAGATTTAGTTAATGAATGGATTAATTTAGACAGGGTAAAAAAGCGTTTTTCAAGAGTTGAATTAATTACAGTTCCTCACAATACAGGAGTTTCAGCAAATTGTAACCGATGTGTAAACAATAGCCATTCCGATTGGATTATGTTGCTTTCCGGCGATGATATCCTTTTACCCAATTGCGTTGAGGATAATATGAAATTTGTTGCTGAAAATCCGGATACTTTGGTAGTTTTTAGTCAGGTTCGAATGTATCAGGACGTTTTTGAAGAATCGAATTATTTAAAAACCATTCCAAAATCATTTCCTCACAACTTGATGAATCCATCATTTACGGCTCAGGACCAATATAAAATATTGCTTATCGCGGACAGAATATATTATTCACCATCTTTTTTTTTTAATAAAAAAGCAATTAATAAGGTTGGCGGTTACGATGAAACAAATCGCTTAGTTGAAGACTATCCAATGTGGCTGAAACTTACAGGTTCTGATATAAAATTCTATTATTTTCACAAAGAAACTGTTGGTTATCGTATGCATTTCAAAGCTACCAACAACAGTGGTCAGGATATTTTAATAAAGCCTTCTGCTATCAATAATTATTTAATCCGAAAAAAATATGCCCATCCGTACCTGCCAAAATTGGTCGTTTTGGATGAAAAATGGGTGCACAATGTTGCGCTGCTTTTTAAAAATGCCGGAATGACTAAAAAGACAAAAATCAGCACAGTACTTTACAAAC
>DBIH01000153.1 GCA_002296885.1 Flavobacterium sp. UBA807
GGGACGGGACAGTGGAGCACGCACCGGTTCCACAACAACCGCCGCCGCCTCAGCAAAACAATAACAAGCCAAATGAGCAGACCAACCCTAAAGATTTAAACAGTCAAAAAGGGAATAAAATTGACCCGAATAGTGATGACCCACAACCAGGAAACCAACAATTTGGACCTCCGGGAGCACCGGGAGGAAACCCGGGCAAAAAAGGATAGAATCATGTTTGAGAAAAGTCCAAAATCATATACCGACCTTCTGGGTAAAACCAACAGAATTGTTGAAGGAACAACTATTCATGGCGATATAAATTCGCCGGCTGATTTTCGTTTAGACGGTCATTTGATTGGAAACTTTCAATCAAAAGGGAAAATTGTAATTGGTCCGGCCGGCAGCGTAAAAGGTGATATCATTTGCAAAAATGCTGACATCGAAGGACGGTTTGACGGGAAAATACAAGTGCAGGAAATCCTAAATGTAAAATCCAAAGCACATATTACCGGTGACGTTGTCTGCGGAAAACTGTCAGTTGAACCGGGAGCCGAATTCAGTGCATCATGCGTAATGAAACCTCATGTAAAAAGCATGGTTAGCGATGGAAAATCCTCAGAAGAAAAAACAGCGTAACAAATGGTTATCGCTTATCAATATTCCCATTCAGATGGGAATCATTGTTTTTTTATTTGCCAAATTAGGTCAGTGGCTTGACAGCAAATTCATAAATAAACATAACATTTATGTAAAAATCCTAACAATTGTCGGTGTAGTGATTGCATTTTACAACATTGCCAGGCAATTGAAGGAAATAAACGAATCCGACGAAAATAATGAATCCTAAAAAACACCGCTCTTTTTTAATCATATTGGTTGTTGCGATTGTGGGGCTTATCATCCACAAAATCATAACACATTTTATCATCCCAAAAGAATTTGAAGATAACTTTATCTATTCAACACCTTTGCTTTATGGAGTTTTCACAGTGCTTTCGATGGTAATTATATACCTTTTAATGAAAGTAAAAGAAACAGCGCCAGACTCTGTAGGCTATGGCTTTTTAGCTCTTACAACCCTTAAAATGGTTATGGCTTATGCTCTTTTAAGACCTGTTATACATATTCACCTTCCTAAAACACCTTTCGAAAAGCTAAATTTCTTTGCGGTTTTTATTTACTTTTTAGCAATAGAAACCTATCTAAGTATCAGAATTTTAAACAATAAGCAATAATTTGTTTTTTAATTGACAATTCCATCAAAAAAAATAAAAGTTATACTTTTTAATATTAATTAAAAGTGTACTTTTGCACCAAATTTGAGAAATAAAATTTAGATAAGTCATAGTTATGGTGTTTTCAAAAAAATCATTCCTTTATAGTATAGTTGCTTTAATCGCTTTTTTACCTTCAGTTTTATTAGCAAATTCGCCTGAGCAGGGAGAAGCAGTTGCCAAAGAAAATCAGGATCCAAAAGCCGAAATCAAAGAACAGATTGAGGAAGTTAAAAATCACCACGTATTAGACGCACACAGTTTCAATTTCTTTGGAGACAAAGAAACCGGAAAAGAATATGGCTTCCCATTGCCAATCATTCTTTGGGACAATGGTCTTCATGTGTTTTCTTCTTCTAAATTCGATGAAGGGAAAGTGGCTGAAGATGGAGGCAACTTCTACGTTTTACACCACGAAAAAATCTACAAAACAGATGCTACAGGGACTTTAACTGAGCATGAAGGTCATCCAACAAACGCAAAACCATTAGACTTCTCAATCACTAAAGGAGTTTTATCGATGCTGGTGATTGCTTTATTGATGTTCTTATTGTTTAGAAGCTTAGGGAAATCGTATTCTAAGAATGGCGGAGTAGCCGCAGGAGCCGGAAGATTCTTTGAACCTATCGTATTGTTTGTTCGTGACGAAATTGCAATTCCTAATATTGGTGAAAAGCATTATAAAAAGTACATGAGTCACTTGTTGACGGTATTTTTCTTCATTTGGTTCTTAAATGTTGTGGGTATGCTGCCATTTGGAATCAATGTTACAGGTAACATTGCCGTGACTTTTGGATTGGCAATTGTGACCTTTATTATCACAACATTTACTGCTAAGAAAGATTACTGGTTGCACATGTTATGGATGCCTGGGGTTCCGGTTCCAATGAAAATAATCTTGGCACCAATCGAACTTATCGGAGCAATCATCAAGCCTTTCTCATTAATGATTCGTTTGTACGCGAATATGTTTGCCGGTCACTTGGTAATCATGAGTTTGATTGGGATGATGTTTGTGTTCAAAAGCTGGATCGGAAGCCCGCTAACTTTCGGACTTTCATTCATCATTTCATTAATTGAAATCTTGGTAACGCTTTTACAGGCGTATATCTTTACGATGCTAACCGCTTTATATTTTGGTGCTGCTGTTGAAGAACACCACCACGAAGAAGGGGAGCATCACTAGGATTTTTGATTTTTGATTGTCGATTTTTGAATGCATAATAATTCTTAAACCAACAATCGTTAGTCTTCAATCTTAAATAAATTGAATGTTTAATTAAATATATATACATTATGGAAGGAAATCTTCACCTAGTAGGAGCAGGATTAGTAGTTATTGGAGTAGGAATTGGTATCGGTAGAATCGGTGGTTCTGCTCTTGATGCAATTGCTCGTCAACCAGAAGCTTCAGGAAAAATTCAAACAGTGATGCTTATTGCAGCGGCACTTATTGAAGGTATCGGATTTGCGGCTTTATTTGCTGTATCTTAATCCAAAAAAACTTTAGACCAAAAGCTGCAACGGTTGGTTGCAGCTTCGGTTTAGCTTAAAAGAATTAAAAATTACAATATACATTACATAATAGATACAGATTAAATTATGGAAAAGTTAATAAATGATTTCTCGTTCGGATTGTTTTTTTGGCAGTCATTGATTTTCTTGTTGTTGATTTTCATGTTGAGAAAATTTGCATGGAAACCAATCCTGAATGCTGTTAATGAAAGAGAAGAAGGAATTAAGAATGCTCTGCTTTCTGCTGAAAATGCAAAAAGAGATATGCAAAACCTAAAATCAGATAATGAAAAATTATTAGCTGAAGCGAGAGTTGAAAGAGATGCTATCCTAAAAGAAGCAAGAGAAATTAAGGATAAAATTGTTTCTGAAGCTAAAGATGAAGCTCAGGTTCAGGCAGGAAAAATGATTGAACAGGCAAAAGCAGCAATCAACAGCGAGAAAAACGCAGCGATGGCCGATTTGAAGAATCAGGTTTCAAGCCTGTCTATCGAAATAGCAGAAAAAGTATTAAGAAATGAGTTAGCTGACAAACAAGCTCAAACCAAATTGGTTGAGAAAATGTTAGATGACGTTAAATCAAATTAATTCGTATGTCAAGAGCTGCGATTAGATATGCAAAAGCAATTCTGGAAACTGCGGTTTCCAGCGGGAAAGCAAGCCAGGTAAACGAGGATATGAAAAATATCGTTGCTACTGTTGAAGCCAGTACTGATTTAAAAGAATTTTTGTCGAGCCCAATCATTTTTCCAAGTTTGAAAATGAATGCTTTGACACAGGTTTTTGGTTCGGTCCAGGCAGAAACCAAATCGCTTTTTAAATTGCTACAGGAAAACAAAAGATTTGAAATTTTAGCGGCTATTGCTTCTCAATATAATATTCAGTTCGATGAAATGAACGGTGTTGAGGTTGCAAAAGTGACTACTGCTTTCCCAATTACAGCCGATTTAGAGGCTAAAATTTTGGCAAAAGCAGCAACTATTTCAACCAAAAAAATCACTATTCAAAATACAGTTGATCCGTCAATCATAGGTGGATTCATCATGAGGATAGGTGACAAACAATACAATGCTTCTGTATCAAACAGATTGCAGGAATTAAAAAGAGAGTTTAGCAACTAATCATGATGAAAAAAACGATAACAATTTTATTTTTTCTGATTTCTGCTTTGGTTTTTTCTCAAGAGATTAAGTTAAAGAAAGGCGAAATTCTGGTTGATGATAAAGCATGGTTGAATTATGATGGTTGCGGAGGTTTTAGCGCCAACTGTAGTTTAATGCTCACTTCAAATAAGGAAGAAGTAATTTATATGAAATTTGTAAGAGTTCCGGGAGTTGAACCTATAACGAATTATAATAAAACAGGTGACTTAACTTATATTGAGGTTAAATTTTTAGGTGTTAACAGATCTATAGAATTAGAAAATGTAACTTTTAAAAAGATAATAACCATTATATATAATTCAAAATGTATAAATGACGATGGCAGTTTTGATGAGGATAAAGTTCAGAGATTAATTGAGAAATACGGAACACCATGTTCAGATAGATTAAACAAGACCACAACAAATAACAATACAATTATAATTAAAGAAGAACCATCAAGAGGTTCAGGAATAAATATTAATTTAGGAAGACATTAATATAAATATTATGGCAGAAATTAATCCAGCTGAAATTTCAGCAATATTAAAGAAACAATTATCTGGTTTTGAATCAGGTGCAACATTAGAGGAAGTAGGAACAGTTCTTCAGGTAGGAGATGGTATTGCACGTGTATACGGCTTATCAAATGCTCAGTATGGTGAGTTAGTACAATTCGAAAACGGATTGGAAGCTATCGTATTGAACTTAGAGGAAGACAATGTAGGAGTTGTACTTTTGGGACCATCAACCGGAATTAAAGAAGGTTCTACCGTAAAAAGAACACAACGTATCGCATCGCTTAAAGTTGGTGAGGGAATCGTAGGACGTGTTGTTGACACTTTAGGAAACCCAATCGACGGTAAAGGTGCTATCGGTGGTGAGTTATATGAAATGCCTTTGGAAAGAAAAGCTCCGGGAGTTATCTTCCGTCAGCCGGTAACAGAACCATTACAAACAGGTATCAAGTCTATAGACGCGATGATTCCGGTAGGAAGAGGGCAAAGAGAGCTGGTTATTGGTGACCGTCAAACTGGAAAAACTACTGTTTGTATCGACACCATCCTAAACCAAAAAGAATTTTATGATGCTGGTCAACCAGTATTCTGTATCTATGTTGCTGTTGGACAAAAAGCGTCTACAGTAGCAGGAATTGCTAAAACATTAGAAGAAAAAGGAGCTATGGCTTATACCGTTATCGTTGCTGCTAACGCTTCTGACCCTGCACCGATGCAGGTTTATGCGCCAATGGCCGGAGCTGCAATCGGGGAATATTTCAGAGATTCAGGACGTCCTGCTTTGATTATCTATGATGATTTATCAAAACAAGCGGTAGCTTACCGTGAGGTATCTCTTTTGTTAAGAAGACCACCAGGACGTGAGGCTTATCCTGGAGACGTATTCTACCTACACTCTCGTTTATTGGAAAGAGCTTGTAAAGTAATTAACGATGACGGAATCGCTAAAAACATGAACGATTTACCGGATTCATTAAAGCCAATCGTAAAAGGTGGCGGTTCATTAACAGCTTTACCAATTATTGAAACACAAGCGGGTGACGTATCTGCCTATATCCCAACAAACGTAATCTCGATTACTGACGGACAGATTTTCCTTGACGGAGATTTGTTTAACTCAGGGGTTCGTCCGGCGATTAACGTAGGTATCTCGGTATCTCGTGTTGGAGGTAATGCTCAGATTAAATCGATGAAAAAAGTAGCTGGTACGTTAAAACTGGATCAGGCGCAATTCCGTGAATTGGAAGCGTTTGCTAAGTTTGGTTCTGACCTTGATGCGGTTACCTTAAACGTAATCGAAAAAGGAAAAAGAAACGTTGAAATCTTGAAACAAGCGGTTAACGATCCTTACACGGTTGAAGATCAGGTTGCAATTATCTATGCAGGTTCTAAAAACTTGTTGAGAAATGTTCCGGTTGATAAAGTAAAAGAATTTGAAAGAAGTTTCATCGATTACCTAAACAATAAGCACAGAGATACTTTAGATGCTTTGAAAGCCGGTAAATTGGATGACAATATCACTGACGTTTTAGAAAAAGTAGCTAAGGAATTATCTGCTCAATACAACTAATATCAATTTGAAAATTTGAAGATTTGAAGATGCAGCCATTTTCAAATTTTCAAATTATCTAATTTTCAAATTAAAATATGGCAAACTTAAAGGAAATACGTAACAGGATTAGTTCAGTTTCATCTACGATGCAAATTACATCGGCGATGAAAATGGTTTCTGCTGCTAAACTGAAAAAAGCTCAGGACGCTATTACAGCGATGCGACCTTATGCCGAAAAATTAACCGAACTCCTTCAGAATGTAAGTGCTACACTTGACGGAGATGCCGGTGGAGAATTCACCGCACAACGTGAAGTAAAGAAAGTCCTGATTGTAGTTATTACATCAAACAGGGGTTTGGCAGGCGCATTTAACTCTAACGTTATCAAACAAACCACCGCATTAGCCGAAAGCTATGCCGGAAAACAAGTTGATTTTTTTGCCATAGGTAAAAAAGGAAATGATTTCTTTAGAAAATCAAATAATGTTATCGAAAACAAAAGCGAAATATTTGATGAACTTACTTTTGACAGGGTTGCTGAAATCGCCCAGACACTGACTGAGAAGTTTACTTCTGGTGAGTATGACAAAATTGAATTGGTTTACAATCAATTTAAAAATGCTGCAACACAAATCGTTCAGGTTGAACAGTTTTTACCATTAGCACCAATACAATCAGATGTTCCTGCTTCAACAGGAGATTATATCTTCGAACCTTCAAAAGAGGAAATTGTTTTGACACTGATTCCAAAATCATTGAAAACACAATTGTATAAAGCGATTAGAGATTCATTTGCATCTGAACACGGAGCGCGTATGACAGCGATGCACAAAGCAACGGATAACGCAACCGAGTTGAGAAACCAATTGAAACTGACGTATAACAAAGCACGTCAGGCTGCAATTACTAACGAGATCCTTGAGATTGTTGGTGGTGCAGAAGCGTTGAAAGGATAAATATTAATTAACTTCGTTCCGTTCGGCTATAAAGCCTCGGGTCAGAATATTTTAAAAAAGAGCCAACATTTGTTCGCTCTTTTTTTTTGGAATGAATTTAATAGCTATTTTTGTTCGACACCTTAATAATTCTCTCGTTGAGCCTTTATAAAAACCTTTTTAAGCAGACACTCATCTACGGACTGGCAACCGTTTTCCCAAGGATAATCAGCTTTATTCTGAATCCGATATATGTTATGTACCTACCGGATAAAAGCAAAATGGGCGAAGTTTCAATTATCTTTTCCTATTTAGTTTTCTTTAATGTAGTGTTGTCTTACGGAATGGAAACCGCTTTTTTTCGGTTTTACAATACCGAAGAGAATAAGAAAAAAGTCATTTCAACTTCAACAATTTCGTTGTTCTGGTCATCGATTGGATTTTTGATATTGGCTTTGTTGTTTAGGGATTCACTGGCGGATTGGTCGGGAATCAGTGTAAAGAACATTACTTATACCATCTGCATTTTAACGCTTGATGCCTTGGCAATCATTCCGTTTTCCAAGCTTCGTGCCGAGAGAAAACCGATGAAATACGCTGCGATAAAAATCGGAAACACTTCCATAAGCTTATTACTTACAGTTTTCTTTTTGGCTATCCTGCCAAAATTAGTCGAGCTGAATCCGAATGGATTTTTCAGCATGATTTATATCGAAAACTTTCAGATCAGCTATATTTTTATTTCCCTGCTTACCGCAAGTTTGGCAACATTGCTGGTTCTTATCCCGAATTACACTAAGATAACGTGGAATTTTGATAAAGCACTTTGGAAAAAAATGATGACTTACGGATTACCAATCTTATTTGCCGGAATTGCCTTTGCCATCAACGAACATTTTGATAAAATCCTTT
The DNA here is from genome assembly GCA_002296885.1 of Flavobacterium sp. UBA807. Taxonomy (GTDB): domain Bacteria; phylum Bacteroidota; class Bacteroidia; order Flavobacteriales; family Flavobacteriaceae; genus Flavobacterium. The sequence goes on from DBIH01000153.1 coordinate 7,831, forward strand.
TAGACTGGATGCATGTTCCCTTGTCTGATATCGGGGCTTATTCGGCATGCTACAAAATAGGGATGTTTATGGTGCTTTTCAGAACAGCTTATACCTTGGGAATTGAACCCTTTTTCTTTAGCCATGCGGCAAATGAAAAAGCGCAGCAAACCTATGCGACAATTACCAAATACTTTGTGATTTTTGGTTCATTCATCTGTTTGTTTGTAATTGTTTTTATCGATTTGCTCAAACAGCCTTTGGTGCCCAGAAAAGAATATTGGGATGCCATAAAAGTGGTTCCG
>DBIH01000204.1 GCA_002296885.1 Flavobacterium sp. UBA807
CTTTAACTGCTCCGGCTGGACCTGTTTCACTTGGTTCGACCATCACCTATACCACCCAAGCCTGTAACGATGGATTAAGAGATTTAAGTCCTGTTACCAACGGCACGTTAAATGACACACAAGTTTATATCTATGCTCCGATTCCGGCTGGCACAACTTTAACCAATGTTGCCGGATTACCTGCCGGAACAGAATTCACCACATCACCTTTGACAACTGCTCCGTTGGCAGCAACCTGGACTTCAACTGCTCCGGGAACCTTGTCAACTGTTACCAGAATCAGAATTCCGGTTGGTGCAACCATTGCTGCCGGAACTTGCTCATCGAGCTTTACTTTTGATGTTCAAGTAACAACCAACAATGCTAACACTCCGATTTATGAAATCGCAGATGTCTTCGGTGAAAACTCAATCGGAACAGTTGTGACCGATCAATCGGGCGACAACACACCGGGTCAAGGTGACGGCAATGCTAACTTTGACGAACCGAAACCAACTGATACCCCAACCGGAACACAAGGTGTTCAAATTCAAACAACTTTGGCAAAAACCGGTGGCGTTCTCAACGGAACAAACGGATTCCCCGGCGCAGTTGGACCAACCGACAATAACGATGACTTTACCAATAAGAGTGTTAATACAGGTATTGCAACCGTTGCTCCGGGTGGTAACACAACCGCCAGCGGAACAGTTGTTTTCACCAACACAGTTCAAAACACAGGTAACGCTGACGATACCTTTACAATGACCGCTCCAACCGTTCCAAGCGGATTTACAGTTGAAATCTGCACAGGCGGAACCGCCGCTGCTCCAACGAGTTGCGTTGATGTTAGTAGCGGTGGAAGCACCACGATTCCGGTTGCTTTCGGTTCATCGGCTGATTACTTTGTTCGGGTGACCGAACCTGCCGGAACGCCTGTTCTGGCTGGATACGATACGGTAATCCGTGCGACATCAACGGTTGATAACACCAAAACCAACGATACGATTGATCGTCTCTACACAGGTTTCTTGAAACTTGATAAATCATTCGTAGTTGATAACCAAACCGGTGTTGGCGGTGCAACGGATGCAGTTCCGGGCGCAACCATCATCTACACCATTACCTACACCAATATTTCAACCGCTGCAAGCGGAAACAATGTTGGGTTAACCGCAACCAATGTGGTTATTAGTGAAGATGGTAACGCCGCTCCGAATAATTGGGGAACTTATACCACTCGCGTATCTGGTCAAGAATTCGATTACACGGGCGCAAGTGGAACGACTGCCGGAACGGGAACAGTAAATGTTGTTTCAGCAACAGCTTACACTGACACCATTCCATCAGTTGCCCCACAAGCCGTTGGAAGATTCGTCTTCAAACGCACAATCAACTAATCCTTGATGAATTAAGGAGTATCACAAGCCTCAAAAAACTTGTGATACTCCTTATCAGGATTTTTCTATCCTGTCCCGATTTACTGAAAGATTACTTAAGATTATGAAGAGCAATTTCATTAAAAATTTTTTGATTCTTACTTTGTTATTGACCATTCTGACAATGAGTAAGTTATCGCCTGCTCAAACTCCAAACACTCAAGCGGGAATAAATATCTCAAATTTTGCCCAGGCATCGTATCGAAACGGAGGACAGGTTTTTAATACCGTTTCGCCAACAGTTAGCTTTAATGTCCAAGGGGTCTCCGCCGTCAGAGTAACACCTGATGAAACACAGCCTTCAGCCGTAATTACCGCAAATCAATTAATTAGTCGTAAATTCCAGGTTTGTAACTCGAGTAATATTGCTGATTCTTATACCATTAAACTAGCTTCTGTTACGCCACCGGCACAAATTATTGCTCTTTATTATGATATTGATAACAACGGACTTATTTCTAATAGCGATACTTTAATCAGTCTTAATAATACCCAAAGCCCAATTGTTAATCCGGGCGCCTGCATTAATGTTTTAGTTGATATTAATACCAATAACATGGTGCTTGGCGACCAATTGGTTATCAACCTGACGGCTCGCTCTACTAATAATACTACTGCTAACGGTCCCGTCGAAGATGAAGGAACAATTATCAACTCAACTGGCAGACCTGTTACTTTTACCGATCCGAATGATCCGACTTTAATTCCGCTAAAAACAGTTGAGAATGTAAAATCATATGTTGCTAATAAGAATCAACCGTTAAATTATTTGATCTCATTCCGCAATAATGGCGAAGTAGATGCCAGAAATGTCGTTATCAACGATAACTTACCTAATGAATTAACCTATATCGCCAATAGTTTGCGGGTTGACGGGCGTTCATTAACGGATGCTCAAGATGCTGATGAAGGTTCGGTAGTCGGCAAACTTTTAACCGTCAAATTAGCCAATCCCGTAGCTCCGGGACAAGTTGTCCAAGTCAGATTCCAAGCCTTAGTTTCATACAATGATCGCCCCGGTGCAGGAATTGTCAATACAGCTCAAATCGGCGCAATCAATGCTCCGACTGTTAATACTTCGCAAGCGATTGTCGTAATTGACCCGTTTGGAACGGTTTATGCCGCACGCGGCGGTGCATCATCACCAATTAGCGGTGCGCGGGTTGCTATTTCAACTTCTAATCCAATTGAAAATTTACTGGGAATTCCTGCCGGTCAAGGATTTGATCCAAATACAGGAAATACAAATCCATATTTAACCGCTACTAACGGACGCTTTAGTTTTGGTCTGAACCCTGATCAATTAGGCACAATCACGCAGCCTGTTACTTATTATGTCAATGTTTCGGCAAATGGTTTCCGTCCTCGATTAATCCAAATTACTTTGCGTCCTGATGGAAACGGTCTGTTCAAAATGACGGTGAAAAGTTTGGATGGAATGCCGGTCGCAATCGCTAACGGTTTTGAATTAACCGAAAACGATGTCGAAATTTCAAGCATTGCTGATGTTGCTTTCAATATTCCCATGTTTGAAAATGCCACTCTCGAACTTATCAAAACGGCTGATCGTGTTCAGGTTGAAATAGGTGACATCATTAACTATCGCATCGAAACTCATAACGCCAGTGTAGCTCCGGTTTATGATGCAGTAATTACCGATACTTTGCCTGATTCGTTTAGCTATGCTCAAGGAACGGCGCAAATCGTTCGTGGCAATGACAAACAATTGATTGAACCTGAAGTTTTGGGCAATACAATGCGCTTTAAGATTGGTGAGATCAAAAGCGGTGAACGGTTTTCGATTACTTACCGCGTCAAAGTTGGTGTCAATGTCCGTCAAGGTGACAATTACAATTCAGCTTTTATCAACGGATGTTTTATCTCGAAAGAATGCGTCCAAACTACTCCGACCAAAGTTGGTGTAAAAGTAAATCCGGGAATGTTTTCAATGCGTCAATTTGTGATCGGTCGCGTTTTTATTGACGATAACGGCAATCAAACTTTTGATGCAGGCGAAAAACCTGTGGTTGGAGCACGGATTTATATGGCAAACGGTGAATCTGTCATTACCGATTCGCAAGGAATGTATAATTTGCCGGCTGTTTCCGAAGGCGCACAAGTTTTGGCTTTAGATCAATTGACCTTGCCCGAAGGCTATCTTTTAGCTGACAGCAAATCAAAATCAGGTAAAGACTGGACACGACTTGTCCGAACTCCGCTCGGCGGCGGCGCGATGCTTCGACAAAATTTTGTTTTGGTTGCTTCTAAAGCTAATCCACCTGTCTCATCTGCTCCGGCAAAAGGTGAGGATGCAAAAAATCTGCAAAAATCTGCACCTACTTCCAAAACAGCCGATGCTAAATTGGTCAAAGCGGATTTTGTTAAAGATGAAAAGAAAGATGACAAAGCTCCGAAAACCGAAGAATATCATCGGGTTGATGCAGGTGATGTCATGATTCATTCATTAGTTAATAACCAGGTTATTATGACTCCGGCTCTTAACCTCGAAGTCAGTGTGGCTGAAGGTTGGAAAACCGAAGTGCAGCTTAATGGTCAAAAGTTCGGCGGCAACAACATCGGAACTACCCGCGAAGATAAGAAAAACCAAATTACGACTTACACTTACGTTGGATTGGGGGTTAAACCGGGACCGAATACTTTGACCGTCACCGCAGTCGGTCCAAATGGCGAACAAGGCAAAACCGTTGAAACTAAAGTTTATGGACGCGGCGGAACGAAACGAATTGAAATTATCGCTGACAAAAAATCTTTACAGGCTTCGGGACGCGACTCAACCCGCATCTTTATCAAAGCCTACGACGATTGGGGACATCCTGCTCAGGATACTTCAATACTGATCAAAACTTCTGCCGGACGTTTGATCAAATTTGAAGAATACGAAGCTAATAGCCAGGCTGCCAAAGAAAACCGGGTAGTGATTGGTCAAGGTCTTAACTCAACTGCCGGAGTCGCATCGGAACAAGTTAATCAAGTTACTCAAGAGCAAAGTGTTGAAATAGTCGGCGGAATCGGCACCATCAAACTTATTTCCGATAGTCAGGTCGGTTCAGCTAAATTGTTAGCTTCTTCGGGTAGCACAACGGCTGAATCAGAGGTTCAATTCACGCCCGAAATGCGCGATGGAATTTTAACCAGCGTGGCCGAAGTCACCATTGGTAAAAATGCGCCTGAAATGCAAAATCGCAATGTCGAAGAAAATGTCCGTGCTCATGTTCAATTATTCTACAAAGGACCGCTTTTCAATACCAAAAATATGTTGACCCTGGCGTATGACAGTCAACAACCTTTGAATCGTGTTTCGGGCAGAGACCGGATGTTCCAGCTCAATCCGTTAGACCGTGTTTATCCGATTTTCGGCGATTCTTCGACCAGATTTCAAGAAACCGAATCGAACAGTAAAGTATTTGCCCGTCTTGATCGTGGCAGAAGCTATGCCATGTTTGGCGATTTTACGGCCGATATGGAAAACAACCGTTTGCTCAGCTACGGCAGAAAATTAACCGGCGTTAAAGTTCACCTTGAAAATGAAAAGGGCGATTTTGTAACTATCACGGGCGCACGTCCTGACACTTCTTTTGCCCGTCAAATCATTCCGGGCGGAACTTTGGGAATCGTGCAGTTAGAAAGAACCGATCTGATGCCGGGTTCGGAACAATTGATGATTGAAACCAGAGATCGCCGCAATCCTGAATTGATAATTTCGCGCGAAGCACTGACTCGCGGACTCGATTACAACATTGATACCAACAGCGGAACTATTTTTTTCTTAAGACCGATCAACACTTTTGACCGTGATTTGAATTTGGTTCAAGTCGTGGCAACTTATGAATATCGTTCAAATGGAATGGAATCAACCGCTTACACGGCTCGCGGAAGCAAAATGTTCAATCGCTTAGGTTTACGTCTTGGATTTTCATACATTGACCAAAAACAATCTGAAGAAAGTCCATTCCGTTTGGGCGGATTAGACGCAACATTGAATTTACCTAATCGCGGTAAACTCACTGCTGAATTTGCCTTGAGTAATGGTTCGATCGTTAATGGTTTCAGTTTTTTTGGGAACAATCCGAATGGCAACAAACATAATGGAAATGCGTTCTTTGTTAATCTCGAACAACCTTTGAAATTCTGGCAAAGCACGCTCCGATTTGAAGGCACCCGCGCTTCGGAAGGTTTCTATAATCCGTTTGGTGCAACCGTCACACCGGGCAGCACTCGCGGTGCAATTCAATTGGAAACCAAACCAATGAATCGCACTACACTCAAATTTAGTGTGATTGGCGAAAAGAACGAAACCGTTAATGTGGATAACAATCGTGTTTCGGCTGGCGTTCAATGGTCGCAAACCGTCAATGAAAAAATTCGGCTTAATTTCGGTTATGATTTCCGCCGTTACGAAGATAATAAAGACGGAAAAGTTGTCAGTTCAAATCTGGTCTCAGTTGGAGCCGATTTCAAACCGACCGACAAACTCGATTTTTCAGTTAAACGCGAACAAAATTTGGGTGATGCCGATCCGTCATTCCCTAATCAAACTCTTTTGCAAGCGAATTATCGCATCAACAACTGGGCGAAAATGTTCTTTACTCAACGCTTTTCATCAGCCGCTATTACGCCGATTGCAGATTTGACGGGAACAGGCTTTGCCACTTCTAAAGCCCGCAACGAAACAGCAGTCGGAGTTGAAAGTCAGTGGGGAAAATACACGAGCATGAGTGGGCGTTATCAAATCGAAAACGGAATCAACGGAACAGATAGTTTTGCCGTTGTCGGTCTGCAAAATCGTTTGCCGATCAATAAAGTCCTTTCGCTTGAATTAGGATTTGAAAGAGCATTCCACCTCGCAGGCGAAGGTAAGAGTTACAACAATGTGTTGGTTGGCGCAAATTGGTTGCCGAACGACAATTTCCGTTCGTCTGTTCGTTATGAATTCCGTAACCGTGATGGCAATGGGCAAATCTTCACTTTAGCCAGTGCAGGTGAATTTCGTCCGGGTTGGACAGCTTTGGGACGTTTTCAATACGGCAACATCAATTTCCAAAACCGAACTAACAAAATCGCCGACGGACAAGCAGCCATGGCAATCCGTCCGCACGATACCGATAAATACGGTTTATTGTTCAGCTATGAGCATCGTGATTCGTCTTATTCAGACGGGAAATCCGTTCCGACTTCGCTCAAATCAGATATTCTTTCAAGTGATGGATTCTATCAACCGACTCAAAGACTTGAGCTCTATGGACGCTTTGCCTGGAAATTAACCGGCGATGGCAACAGCGATTTACCTTATGCCAGCAGCTCAACTTATCTGCTCCAAGGTCGTGCTCAATATCGGATTGCCCGCTATTTTGATATTGCCGCCGAGGATAGATATATTTTTCAGCCTAATGGCTCAAATCGAAATTGGTTTGGGGTTGAAGGCGGTTATTGGGCAACTTCTGATTTGAGATTAGGTGTTGGCTACAACTTCTCACATGCTCAAGAACCTTACGGTTTTAATAACAATAACCAGATCTTTAATCGAAGCGGTTTCTACTTTGTGATTTCAACTAAACTTTCGAGATTGTTCAATTTATTTGGAACCAAGAAAGATGGTTTGCAATATTACGAAGAGGAAAACAATCAAACACAAAATCCCGCAGTTCCTACCAAAAAGAATGATGAATAATTTTTAGTAGATGCACAAAATTTTGCAAACCATAGTAAATTAAGGTATGAAGGGAGTTGGTTGCTTTTAGCCAACTCCCTTTACATAAATCTTTTATCAATGAAATTTAAACTATTAGTCAAAATCGCCATCCTTTCATTTTTATTGCTAACAATAATCGCAATGGTGAGCAATGCCAACATACTTTATAATTCGGTCATTCGTTTTGTAGTATTTTTCTATTTTACTATTTACTGCATAAAAATTTTAGGGAAACAAGAAGATGAATGGTCTGTATTTTTGATTTTGGTAATTTCTTATTGCTTACCTCAAACTGTAACGGTTTATGGCTATATATTGGGGAATTTGTGGTCATTTCCAATGTTTCTTCTCTCTTTGTTTTCAATTGTTTCCGGCTTTATTTACTTGAAATGGAAAAGCCCGTTAAATATATTGCCCTTTTTGCTTGGGGCTTTTTTGGCAACATTTATGTTTTTTCAAGGCTGGGATTATTGGATTCACAAAGACCTTTATGGCACTTTTACAGGAAGAACTAATAATTACAACCCTCCTGCAAAATTTGAAGCCTTTAATGAAAAAAAGGATTTAATAACTGAAACGGATTTCAACAACAAAATAGTCTTGCTTGATTTTTGGTATACGGGTTGCGGAGTTTGTTTTCAAAAATTCCCTCAGCTTCAATCTGTTTATGAAAGATACAAACAAGATTCGTCAGTTGTGATTTTGGCAGTTGACAGACCAGTTGAGGAAGATAAACCAAATGAAGCCTTTGAGGTGATAAAAGAGGAAGGACATAATTTTCCGGTTGTGATTACCAAAGACGCAGATTTAGCCGAAAAATGGGGTGTGAAAGGCTATCCGACTACTTTTGTTATTAATCCAAACGGACAAATCGTTTATAAAGGCGATATAGCCGGAGCGGTTAGAATGGTGGATGAATTGAAATCAGCGAAATGATTTCTATGAACATTTCATTTCTTTTTCGCTTCAATCTTTTTTAATCCTTGCAAAAATTTATCTTCGGCTTTTGAGAGTTTGATGCTCTCAATCCGCAAAGTTTTGTCAGGCTTATACCAAAAAAATTGTGTGTAAAATTTACGGAGCTGTTTATCTTTGAAATCAATCCCGCGCACGGCGTAAAAATAGTTTCGCAAATATTTAAAATCTGTCGCGGTAAACTCATCAAAATCAATACTTTCAAATTCTCCGTAAGGTCTTAAATTAAAATATCTCGTAACTTTTTCGAGCGATTCGGCTTCAACACATTCTTGCCCATAGTTGCACCAAATATCCGCCCAGCCTGCCGCCCAATTATATTCGCCAAAGGAAATATCGTAATCAGGTTTGAAGTTTTTGGCTTTGAAGGAAAGATAACCGCGATTGAGATGAACCATTCTGACGTATTGCGAAGCGTCAACATTAAACCATTTTCGCGAACTTGTTTCCATCGCACCATCACCGACAATTTTCCAATCCGCCAACTCTTTATCCATTCCTAAAGCAGGATCAACATCAGGTTTGATAAACCGCGCCGGAACCGCAAAAATCCCATTATCAAGATGGATTTGCAGTTCAAAATCATCGATCTGTTTATTCGCCCAAGTCTTTCCAGTCGTGATTTGGTAATCAAAATCGCGGTCAAGTTCGGTGCTTTCGCCGCCTTGATAACGATAGGTGTGTCGAATAATATTTAAGCCTTTTTTGAAAGTAACCGGAAAATAATAAACAAAATAATCTTCTTTACTGCTTTCCTCTTCATTTGTTTCCAGCTTAAAAGTTGTTTCTTTGAGCCGTTTAATCTTGTAAGGAATAACTTTGCCGTTCACATTGACCGTAAAATTTGAAATGAATTGAGTTTTAGCCGCCTCGTCCGTCACATCACCTTCGGCGGGAGGCGTGACAAATCCGACAGTCACAGTTTTGGTCGCAGACGGATTGTAAAATTCAAAATAAACATCGACTTTGGCAAAATTATGGTCAACTACATAGAATTTCAGGATCTCTTTTTTTAATTGAACCTGAGTTTCCTGCATCGGCATCAGCGTATTTCCTTCAGCATAGAAAACACCGTCGTTGGCAAAAATTGGCACGGAAAAGACAAGACAAAATATGATTAGGAGCAATAAATTTTTCATATTTGCTGAACGTCAGATAAAACAAGACTTGCGGAGATTCACCACAGAGCCCACAGAGAGCGCAGAGTTATTCAAAATCTTTTTCAAATTGTTCAATTGCTTCTTCAATAGAATCAAACTTCTTGTCTATTTTTCTACTTAATCTGCCAGTTAAAAGTGATTCAATAGCATTAGACTCAATAAATTTAACTTGTTTTTCATCAATTGGATAATGAAAAAAGTCTTGTCCCTTACAAAAGAATTTATGGTCAGAGAGTCTTTCAAAAACTCTAAAACGACTGACAGTATTATCATCAATCTCTTTCCAAACAAAAATCTCACGATATAATTTTCCATTCATAAAATCTCTGTGTCCTCTGTGGGCTCTGTGGTGAAAAATCTATTTCAAACTCGCATATAATTTGCCCATAAATTCGTTGATTTTACCGTCTTCGATCCATCGCAGAACAATCACCAAATCATTTTCGGGGTCAACATAAATAATATTTGTGCCGTTGCCGACGTGGACAAATGCCGAAGCAGGAGCGTTTGGATAATACTTTTTGTTGGTGTTAAGAAACCAATTCATAAAGCCGTAAGTCGGTTGCGGAACGGTCGGAGTTTTGGCTTGTTTGATAAAGGCTTCAGACAAAATTTGTTTATCACGCCATTTTCCGTTTCTTTCGGTCAGCAAGCCAAATCGCGCCATATCACGCGCCGAAATAAACATTCCGCCGCCCCAATGTCCGCCGCCGCTGACCGATTGCATAATTTGTCCGTCAATTACCACAAACGAATTTTCGTAGCCGAACCAACGCCAGGTATTTGAGGCACCGATCTCATCCATCACATTTTCTTTCAACACTTGGGGAAGCGGTTTGCGCCACACATTCAACGCGGCAAGTGCCAAAGCATTAACTCGCGTGTCGTTGTATTCGTAAACCGCTCCAACCTCGTTTCGTTTGCGGGTGAGCCAAGTCGTTGCATCCCGGTCAGGACGGTCTGCCCAATCAGGTTTGCCCCAGAGAGTTCCTTCCCAATCGCTGGTCTGGCGCAAGAGATGTTCCCAGGTGATCTGGCGATTATGTTCAGTTTCAAACAGATTGAGCAATTTTGATTTACCATATTCATCAAATCTTTCGAGCGGATTATAAGGCAAAATCAGTGCGGCATAATCTCCGGCTTTGTCCTGCAAACTACGAATCATTTTTCGGTCGAAGGCAATTCCAACCACAGTTGAAAGAAAACTTTTGGTGACGCTGTGTGTCATATCTACGCGAAGAGGCTCGCCCCATTCCGCCACAATATAGCCGTTTCTAATGATTATTCCGGTTTGTTCGCCGCGAGGTTTTTGCACGCCGACGGGTTCACCCAGTGGCTCGCGTCCGAAACTTTGGGCTTGAGCAAGTTCCATATCACGTGGGACTTTTGCCTCACTACTTTTGGCAAAATCAATGGCGGCTTTTAGTTTTTCGGCATCAAATTTGGCTTGCTCAGGCGTGCGGGTTTCCCAACTTTCGACAGGTGGATAATAGGCTTTTTGGGCCAAAAGATGAGCGGAAAAAAGAAGTAGAAATAACGCAGCGAATCGGAATTGGTTGAACATAATTGATGAAATTATCAATTAAATTAATTTTTTTGCAAAGAGATTGTTAACTTTTCCAACTTTTTGAAAGCATTGTTTTTCAGGTTTTAGCATAAATTTCAACTCTTTTTTGATTTATTGCATCTTTCCATACTGAAATTTTTGTGTTTTCTTTTCAATTTTTAAAAAAACTCTTTACAAAATCAAAGTCTTCTGCCTAAACTATTTAATGATGTTTAACGTAATTTGTTTATGTTAAATATTTGCTTTAAGAAAATACTTTCCAAATTTTTTGAAAATTAAACTTTCTTACTTAATTTTCACCACGCTTAAACTTAAATAAAAACAACTAAAAATCAACTCTCAAGATAATTACAACTAAAAATTAGTTCTTAATAAGTAGTCATTTAAAATTAATTGGTTTTTTAACCACCCCCCAGCGAATGAATACAAAATTACCTACCCCCCCCAAGGGATTTTGCGGATTTAAACTATTTCTATTTGTCTTAATGTGTCTGATTGTCGGCACAGGACAAACTATTTTTGCTCAGTATGCGACTGGCAGAAGTGGAACTTATCGAAATCAGGCAACCGCTCAAGATAAAATAATCCGTAACAAAATAACTACTTTTAATCAAAAAGATTTCTATTTTGTGATTTCTTCTGAGATTTTAAGTTCGTCTAAATTGTTTCTAATAAAAAAGGATGGCTTGCAATCTTTTGAAGTTAACCAAAAGTTCTTTGAAAACAAAAATAATGGGGGAACAAAATAATGAGATTGAAATTCCCCGGATTTCACAACTTTGTTTCCCGAATTATTCTTAGTATTTGTTTGGTTATTTCATTCTTCTTAACGTCTTCAACAGTATTGGCGGAGGTTTGTTACGATTCCACTTCGACATTCAATTCATCGGGATACACCCTAAATACTCCTTTGCAAACAACACCCGGTTTACCACTCTCATTTTTTAATGGTTCAATTCGGCTCAGTAATGTTACTTTCACCGGAACAGCAAGATGGGTTAATGGAGCTCAGGTTCAAAATGTTAGTCCATTTGGTGATTATCTATATCTTCAGCCTGATAGAGCAACAGACTATCTAAATACTAATAATGACGTAACTTACGTTTTTACATTTCCGAAACGAACTACTTCATTTACAACAATATTTGCCGGATTAAATGTTTATGACGGAACTACAATTAGTGCAAGTTATCTAGGCTCACCAGTAGCAATTACGGCTGCCAATTTTAGCGATTTGAGTTCAGGAATGACCCTTAAAGATGCTGATGGCAACGGACAATCCGACACAGTTGTAAGTTCAAACTCGGCAGGTGGGACGGCTATTGATACAAATACATACAAATTGACTATTGCTTCACCGATTGATACCTTAACCGTCAATTCAGGCAAAGATCAAAGTGGCAACACCAGCACTGTAACTATTGGTATCCGAACATTTAACTACTGTGTGATTTCTCCGAATTTGTCAGTGACTAAATCAAGCAACGGACCTTGGAGCATCGGACAATCGGGAGCGCAATATACCTTAAACGTTACAAACACTGGTGAAGAAGCAACTTCCGGGACAATTACCGTCACAGATGTTTTACCAACCGGAATTACGCCAAACTGGACAGGAACACGGACGGTGGACGGATTTGCCTGCACCTATAGCGGACAAAATGTAACTTGTGCTAGAACTACTGCTTTGGCGAGCGCGGGGACAGCGGCGATTACTTTGCCTGTCAATGTCACCAATTCAACCCCGGTCGGGACAAATAGTATTACCAACTATGCCTCAATCGGTGGCGGGGGTGATCCATTTAATAGTGGTTCTGCACCGACACCCGGCGCAACTTGCACCAATGCCGCACATTGCGCCAGTAATCAAACTACAGTTAATACTCCTAATTTAACTATTGCCAAAGCTGACACGGGCAATTTTACGATTGGTTCAGCCGGAACATATCAAATTACAGTTGGAAATAGCGGAACGGCGGCAACTTCGGGAACAATTACGGTGAGCGATACTTTGCCAACCGGATTAACTGTTGCTAACGGAGCTTTGACTTTAGGTGGGACAAATTCAGCAAACTGGAGTTGTAGTGCAGCAAGTAATGTTATCACTTGCACCAGTTCCACAGCTATTGCGACCAGCGGTTCAAGCGTTTTCACATTTAATGTCAATGTTGGAACAGGAACAGCAGTTGGCACTAACAGTATTTCAAATACAGCTACGGTTTCAGGTGGCAATGAAGCGACGGCTAATAATGGTAATAACTCAAGCACCGACCTGACAACGGTTTTGTCGCCAAATCTAACTATTGCAAAATCTCATACTCCAACCACCTTCATACGCGGAAGCATCGGAGCTTACAATCTTACAATCGGCAATAGCGGAACATCTGCTACAACCGGAACAATTACGGTGACGGATACTTTGCCGACAGGTTTGAGTATTGCTGATGGCGCAGTTACTTTGAGTGGCACAAATGCCGCTAATTGGAGTTGCACAGCGGCAAGCAATGTTATTACCTGCACCAGTTCGACGGCGATTGCGACCAGTGGTTCAAGTGTTTTCAGTTTCAGTGTTAATGTAGCTTCAAATGC